>CAUSWL010000026.1:0-17033 GCA_963535345.1 uncultured Streptococcus sp. | reverse complement strand
TGACCACGGATAAACTGTTCTTTCAATTCTTCCTCAGTTGGATGATAGAGGTTTTTAAAGACCTTTATCTTTTCAGCACGAATCTCATCCTTTGTAAAGCTAGCTGGTTTGTCCATGGCTAGAAGAGAGAGAAGTTGGAGAGTATGGTTTTGCACCATATCACGAAGGGCACCAGATTGATCGTAGTAGCCACCGCGTTCTTCTACACCCAAACGTTCCGCAAAGGTAATCTGAACATTATCGATGTGTTCGCGATTCCAAACATTCTCAAAGATCATGTTGGCAAAACGAACAGCAAAGATACTCTGAATCATTTCTTTACCTAGGTAATGGTCAATACGGTAGATTTGCTCTTCATCAAAGGCCGCAAGGAGATCTTCGTTGAGTTTGCTAGCTGTTTCGTAGTCTGTACCAAATGGTTTCTCAACGATCAAGCGTTCAAAACCTTTGCCATCAACAATGTTTTCAGATTTGAGGTGCTTGGCAATAGTTCCAAAGAACTGAGGTGCCATAGACAAGAAGAAGAGCTTATTGTGTTCAGCTTGGTATTTTTCGTTAAGCTCAGCTTGTAATTGACGCAAAGCAATGTAATGTTCCGTATCATTCACATCATGGCTTTGATAGTAGAAGTGGCTAGCAAATTCTTGGGCTTGCTCGGTACTATCTGCCAAATCAAGGATGGATTCGACAACTACAGATTCAAAATATTCCTTACTCCAAGGTCTACGAGCTGTTCCGATAACAGCAAAATGCTCAGAGAGATTGCCTGATTTATAGAGTCTGAAAAGGGAAGGGTAGAGTTTGCGTTTAGCTAAATCTCCACTCGCACCGAAAATTGTAACAATAACCTTTGATGACATCTAGCTACCTAATTTCTATATTTTTTCCTAGTTGGACTAGGGATGAGATTTCCTCATTATCATAGTTTTTATTTTATCATAATTTTCAAAAAAAACAAAAAATCCAATACGCAATTAAAAAACTGTAAGGAGAACCTTACAGTTTTGTTTTATACATTTAAGACCTTGTCCAAGAACTCTTTTAGACGAGGGTGTTGCGGGTTGTCAAAGATTTGATCTGGAGTTCCATCTTCTAGGAATTCACCATCAGCCGTAAAGATAACACGGTTGGCTACCTGGCGAGCAAATCCCATCTCATGGGTTACGATAATCATGGTCATACCTTGTTCCGCCAATTCCTTCATGACATTCAGTACATCTCCAACCATTTCAGGGTCCAGAGCGGAAGTTGGCTCATCAAAGAGCATGATATCAGGATTCATGGCAAGTCCACGAGCGATAGCTACACGCTGTTTCTGACCGCCTGAAAGGCTATCTGGGTTGGCATTAGCTTTATCTGCTAGTCCAACCTTTTCAAGCAACTCCATCCCCAATTTTTCAGCTTCTTCTTTGGTCATCCGTTTGTGTTCAATAGGTGCAAAAGTGATATTTTCTAGGACGGACATGTGCGGGAAGAGGTTGAAGTGTTGGAAGACCATTCCTACATTTTCGCGAACATGGTCGACATTGGTTGATTTTTCAGTCAAATCATAACCATTCACTGTGATGTGGCCACTCGTTACCTCCTCGAGAAGGTTAAGGCTACGGAGGAAAGTGGATTTACCAGAACCAGAAGGACCGATGATGCAGACAACATCTCCTTCATAGAATTTAGTTGTAATTCCTTTTAAAACTTCGTTTTTTCCATAATACTTATGCAAATCATTTACATCAATTTTTAGTTTTGCCATTAACGAATCCTCTTTTCTAAGCGTTTCGCTAGTCTAGTCAAAAGCGTGATAATTACAAGATAGAAGATAGCAAGGATTGCATACATCTTGAAACTTTGGTAGTTACGGGCTATGATGATCTTACCAGTTTGGAAGAGTTCAACCAGACCGATAGCAGATACGATGGTTGTATCTTTAAGAGCGATAACGAACTGGTTGACGAAGTTTGGCAACATCAATTTAGTCGCTTGTGGCAAGATAATCTTACGCATGGTTTTTCCATAAGAGATACCAAGACTGCGACTGGCTTCCATTTGCCCAACTGGAACAGCTTGAATCCCACCACGAACAATTTCAGCGATATAAGCTGCCGCATTGAGTGAGAGGGCAATAGTACCAGCTACAAAGTCATTGATTGGACTTTGTTGGCCTGTAATGGACTCGATGAAGTTTGGAACACCCCAGAAGATGAAGGCTGCAAGAATCATCAAGGGAATACCACGGATAACGTCAACGAAAATCTCAGAGATTAGACGAAGAGATTTGTATGGGCTAACGCTAAACATACCAAAGATAATACCGATGACAATGGCAATTGCAAATGAAATAAGCGCTAGAGCAAGAGTGATTCCAAGTCCGCTAAGAAGTTGTTTGTAGTTGTTTTGAAGCAAGCCCCAGATAGTAGTTTCGTCAACCGTACTTGTAGAGTCAGTTGAAGTTTCGCTAGCTAGATACTTGTCAAGAATCTTTTGGAATTCTCCGTTAGCTTTGAGGTTGGCAAGTCCATTATTGAACATCTGGATCAATTCAGGGTTTGTTCCTTTTTTAACCGCAAAGGCAGTTTCACCGATTGGTGTTCCAGCGATTGGCGTTTTCAATTTTTGACCTTGGCTGATAGAATATTTGAGAACTGGCTCATCATCCATCACGGCATCAATAGATCCAGTATTCAGACTGTCATACATAGAAGCGCCATCTGCAAAGGTTTTAATCTTATAGCCGTATTTGCTTTGGTTTTCAGTAAGGAACGTTTGAGAAGCAGTTCCGTTTTTAACACCAACAGTTTTATCCTTGAGGTCTTCATAAGAAGCGATTGTGCTTGATTCTTTTACACCGAGAATCGTATTTGCTGTGTAGTATGATTCTGAGAAGTCGAAGGTTTCCTTACGAGCATCTGTTACAGACATACCAGCAATGATACCATCTGCTTGTCCTGCTTGAACAGCACTAATGGCTGCGTCAAATCCTGGGTTGGTAATTTCAATTTCAAAACCTTGGTCTTTGGCAATGGCCTTGATGAGGTCCATATCAATACCGGTGTATTGATTGCTTGAATTTTGAAAGACGAATGGGGCGAAAGATGAGTCACTGGCAATAATGTACTTGCTTTTCACTGGAGTAGCTTTTTGTCCAGCAGCAGTAGTTGTCGTTGGGCTTGCCGTAGTTGTAGAAGCTGTCCATTTTTGGATGATTTGCTCCAAGCTACCATCCTTCTTCATTTGTGCTAGGGCTTCGTTAAACTCGGTAACCAAGTGTTCATACTTGCTCCCTTTCTTGACACCAAAAGCAAAGCTTCCAACAGCCTCGCCATCCATATTGATGCTGAGATCTTGTCCTTGGTTAATCGCATACTCAATAACAGGTTTATCATCCATGATGGCATTTACAGCACCAGCACTTAGACTGTTATTCATCAAATCACCTGTATCAAAGGTTTTAATAGAGAAACCGTATTTATCTTTGATACTTTCGAGGAAACGTTGAGCGGCAGTTCCGTTCTTAACTCCAACTGTTTTGCCGCTAAGTTCCTCATATTTGGTGATTTTATTTGCCTTTGTGGTAGCAATGACAACTTTTGTATCATAATAGGTATCAGACATGGTAAAGACATTTTCGCGTTCTTTTGTTTTTGTCATACCTGCCATAATAGCATCTGCTTGACCTGACTGCACTGCATTTACAGCTGCATCAAAGCCAGGATAAGACATTTGGATGTTCCATCCTTTGATCTCTGCGACTTTATTGATAATATCAACATCAATCCCTTTATAGGTTTGATCTGAATCTTTAAACTCAAAAGGTGCGTAAGCTGTATCAGACACAATCTTAACAGTATCAGCTTTTGCCATACCTAGTGAGAAAATGGGAAATAAAATGAGCAAACATGCTAGTATTTTTTTCTTCATTTTTAGTCTCCTTTTCCGAATATTTTCCCATTATATCAGAAAATGAATGAAAAGGCAAATTTTATGAATTTTATGTAAGGAAATGTAACATGAAATACTCACTCTTATCAACCTAGAGTAGAGTCTGAAAAGTAAATTTATGGTAAAATAGAAGGATAGAAAAATGCAGATGAGGCAATCATGATAAATCGAATTACAGATAATAAATTTAAACTAGTATCAAAATACCAACCTTCAGGAGATCAACCCCAAGCGATTGAGCAGTTGGTTGACAATATTGAGGGTGGAGAAAAGGCCCAAATTTTGATGGGGGCGACGGGTACAGGGAAGACCTACACCATGAGTCAGGTCATTTCCAAAGTCAATAAACCAACTTTAGTCATTGCCCATAACAAAACCCTAGCTGGTCAGCTCTATGGGGAGTTTAAGGAATTCTTCCCTGAAAATGCTGTTGAGTACTTCGTATCTTACTATGATTATTACCAACCCGAGGCTTATGTCCCTTCGAGTGATACCTATATAGAGAAGGATAGCTCGGTCAATGACGAGATTGATAAGCTTCGTCACTCAGCGACTTCAGCCCTTCTGGAGCGCAATGATGTCATCGTTGTGGCTTCAGTCTCTTGTATCTATGGTTTGGGTTCGCCCAAGGAATACGCTGATAGCGTGGTTAGTCTGCGTCCAGGTCTTGAGATTTCTCGTGATAAACTTTTGAATGACTTGGTCGATATTCAGTTTGAACGTAACGATATTGATTTCCAACGGGGAAGATTTCGTGTTCGTGGGGATGTGGTGGAGATTTTCCCAGCTTCCCGAGATGAACACGCTTTTCGAGTAGAGTTTTTCGGGGATGAAATTGATCGTATCCGTGAAGTTGAGGCTTTGACAGGTCAGGTATTGGGAGAAGTGGATCATTTGGCGATTTTCCCTGCCACTCACTTTGTGACCAATGATGACCACATGGAAGTTGCGATTGCGAAAATTCAAGCAGAATTAGAAGAGCAGTTAGCTGTCTTTGAGAAGGAAGGCAAACTGCTAGAAGCCCAGCGTTTGAAACAGCGAACAGAGTATGATATTGAGATGTTACGTGAGATGGGCTATACCAATGGTGTTGAGAACTACTCTCGTCACATGGATGGTCGTAGCGAAGGAGAACCTCCTTATACGCTTCTCGATTTCTTCCCAGATGATTTCTTGATTATGATTGATGAAAGTCACATGACTATGGGGCAAATCAAGGGCATGTACAATGGAGACCGTTCTCGTAAGGAAATGTTGGTCAATTATGGTTTCCGTTTGCCGTCTGCCTTAGATAATCGTCCTCTCCGTCGGGAGGAGTTTGAGAGTCATGTGCATCAGATTGTTTACGTTTCAGCGACACCAGGCGACTATGAAAATGAACAGACGGAGACAGTAATTGAGCAAATCATTCGTCCGACAGGGCTTCTAGACCCAGAGGTGGAAGTTCGTCCGACTATGGGACAGATTGATGACCTCCTAGGTGAAATCAATGCCCGTGTTGAAAAGAACGAACGAACCTTTATCACAACCTTGACCAAGAAGATGGCAGAGGACTTGACCGACTACTTCAAAGAAATGGGCATCAAAGTCAAGTACATGCACTCGGACATCAAGACCTTGGAGCGGACAGAGATTATCCGTGACCTACGTTTGGGTGTCTTTGATGTTTTGGTTGGAATCAACCTGCTCCGCGAAGGGATTGACGTTCCTGAAGTAAGTTTGGTTGCTATTCTAGATGCTGACAAGGAAGGTTTCCTTCGTAACGAACGTGGCTTAATCCAGACTATTGGTCGCGCTGCTCGAAACAGCGAAGGGCATGTGATTATGTATGCTGACACAGTTACCCAGTCTATGCAACGTGCTATCGATGAAACGGCCCGCCGTCGGAAAATCCAGATGGCTTATAATGAAGAACATGGTATTGTACCTCAGACAATCAAGAAAGAAATCCGTGATCTGATTGCTGTAACTAAGGCAGTTGCTAAAGAAGAGGACAAGGAAGTCGATATCAATAGCCTCAACAAACAAGAACGCAAGGAACTCGTCAAGAAACTCGAAAAACAAATGCAAGAAGCCGTCGAAGTGCTTGACTTTGAATTGGCTGCACAGATTCGAGATATGATGTTGGAAGTCAAGGCGTTGGGATAGGTTGTTAGTAGGAGATAAAATGGAAGAGTTAAATTATTTTACAGGTAAATTTAGTAAATCTGAATTAGAAGATCATTTTGATTCCTTGGATGAAGAAAAACTGAAATCCGAACTTGAAAATTTTATAAATCAATATTTAAAATTATCTGAAGAAGAACAATTGAAATATGTTGAACCTGTTCTTTATATTTTTAGAGATTTTGAAGAGAAGATTGATAAAATTATCCAAAAAAAGATTTTAGAGTCCATAAATAAAATACTATCAAATAATTCACAAGTATATAGTTGGAGTGTACGCTTTAGTTATTTAGATTCTCTTTATTATTATTTATTTGAAACTGAAAGATATGAAGAATATTCTAAACTGTTTGAAAATGATAGTTATTTCTTTAAAATCCTTGATTTAATATTAGAAGAAAATATAGAGGATGGAGAATACTCTATTTCGGACTTACTTTCGGTTTTTCTTCAACTATTTAGACAAAAAAGTTTACCAGAAGAAAGAAGAAACTACTTTAAGAGGGAATTAGAATCATTCATCAAGTTTTTATTCGAAAATAGTATTTTTGAAGATAGTATTTTTGAAGATAGTATTTTTTGGTATTTTAGATTAGATAAGCTTGTTTTAATTTTTCAATTTGAGCATTTAAAGATAATAAATAACTATTTCATGGAGAATCCTCAAGCTGAATATGTTGATGACTACCTAGATTTTGTGTCAAGATACTTTGATGTTGTAATTACAAATTCGATTGATGTTGTTCGAAAGATAGCAGAAGAAAATGATTCGGATATCATCCGAAATCAAGCTATTAAGATAATTGAGAAATATGATAACGATTATTTAAATGAGAAAAGTAATCCAGAATCTATCTCAGCATTTGATGCTGAACAACTTTTAGAACAAGCGGACAAGATTATATACTATATTCGTTCTAAATTGACTGTTGATGCAAATGAGTTGAAAGAAATAGGTTCCTTTGGACATTATACTAAGATTGATACTCTAACAAATTTTCTCATAAAAGCTGACTTGAAAAATGAAAATAATTCTGAAACTCAACCTCCATTTTTACGACTTACTAATCTAAAACAGTTAAACGACCCGATGGAAGGAAGAGTAATATATGATTATTTGGGTATAGATAATACGTTTTTCAAACAATATCAAACTTCCAATGTTTTTATATCTTCTCTAACCACGGTATCTGATAGTTTACCAATGTGGAAGGAATATGCAGATTCATCTCAGGGAGCATTTCTTGAATATGAACTGTCTTATCTTGAAGATATAGTTGCTCATAAATCGATAGAGTTTGTTAAAGTTCATTATTTAGATTTAATGTCAGAGAATAAAGATGAAACAGATGTTGGTAAATCTCTTGATGATTTAAAACAGCTATTTGAAAAATTGCAAGACCTGGAAGCTGAAAAAGAATTGATAAGTTTTGCTGAGAAATTGAAGAAGATTTCTTACCTTTTCAAAGTTAAAGACTATGAGTATGAAATGGAGTATCGTATTTTAATTAATTTAGATGATACAGCTATACAAAATATTATTAAAAGAGATGCTAATGATTCATCAAATGAGAAGTACTTTAAGAAAGAAGAAATTGGGTTAGAAATTTTTGATAAAGTTAACTATAATGATTTTAGGAAGTATATCGTATTAAACCCAAAAGATAATGGCAGATATGATTTATTTGTATACATTAATCTGGCTCCTTTGAAATACTCAAAAGTTATTCTAGGGCCAAAGGTTACGGATGCAGATTATATTGCTCCTTATCTCAAACTTGCTAATCCTGATATAGAGATAGAAAGTTCGAAAATTCCTTATCGTTAAGTTGAGAATAACTTAAAGCAGAAGGTATTTTAGAGAATTTAGTGAGATTAAAATAGATATTGCAGACTAAATTGGAAAATTTTAAATCTTAAAATTTAACTTTGAACCTATACCACCTTTACGTTTTAGAATATATTTTAAATAGAGGGAAGTTATTATGAAATTGAAAGAGAAGAATTATAAGAAGTCATCATGGTTAGATTCAGTACGTTTTTGGTTACAAGGGCATCGATTTATCAAATTTATGCTTGATATGATCTTTTATATCATCTTGTTCCTAGTTATAGAATTTACAACATCACAGAACAAAAGCATTCCAGCTGATTTTCGGTACAGAGAACTCTTATTTCCCTTGCAATTGAATCTTTTTATCTTGGGTAATAGGTTCTATGCTCTCTTTTTGTCAGTGAAAACGGAGAAAGAAAGGACTCTTAAAAGATTTTGTGAACCCTTTATTTATATCAATATCCTTAGCTTCATTTTTCAACTGATTGGCGTGAGAAAAAGAGGAAGAGTCGTTCTATCACCTTTGTTTTCACTGGAGTCATCCTATATCTGGTTTCCTATTGTCGTCTATCTTCTAGTCTTGATGTTAACTTTGGGAATTTTCTTTCTCTCTAAAGGTTCAAAAAAAGGAGTAGATGAAAATGAAGATGAGTAGGCAAATGAAGTACAAGACAAACGAAAAGTCTTCTTGGACTAAAAGGTTTTCTCTTTGGTTGGAAAGGCATCGAAAGATTAGTCAACTCTTGGATACGAGTGTGTTATTTGGATCTATGTTTGTATCATTTCTCGCTGCCTCTTACATTAGTTATCCATTACCGAACATGAACTATCTTTCCCCCTTAAGCTTCAATCTTATCCTTCTGCTCTTATCAACTTATATCCTTGTCTTTCGTTTTAGTAGTGATAAACTTCAGAAATGGCGTTACTTTTCATGGGGATTTATTGGGTTTAATGGTCTTCTTTTTCCCCTTCATCTCTTGGTAGGTCTGAATTGGCTAGGACGTCGTAAGAAAACGAATTTCCCTCCCATAATTTCTATGGATCCAACATATGTCTGGGTCCCTATTGTAAGTTATCTCTTTTTCTTTTTCTTGGGGCTGGGCATTCTGCTTTTGATTATACGGATAGAAAAGAGAAGAAGGAGGCGTAAATGGAACGAAAGATTAAGAGAAAAAAGAAGGTCAAACAACAGGACAGAAAAATGAGAAAAATCCAGAAAAAGTATTCTTTGATAGCTCACGTCCAATTGTGGCTGGAAAGACATTCAAAGTTTGCTTCTTTTATGGATGGTGGCATAATATTATTTTCTATTTTGGGTATCATCTATGTGTTGTTCGGGACGTCACTTATCCCGAAATCGTATCAAGAAATGTCCTATGTCTTGCCAATTATTATGAATTTTGTCTTTTTGGTGCACACACTCTATCAAGGTGTTTTTAGAGATGGTTTCAGCAATAAGGCTTCAGTACAAGGATTTTTAAAAACTTTTCTATTCATAAACGGACCTATTTTTCTCCTCCACTTAATTGTTGGGGTGAAAGGGAGAAATGTTAAAAAAATTCCTTCCCTATTATCTATCGATTATCGCTACATCTGGCTTCCAATTACTACCTATCTAATCTTTTTCATCATTCCAGCGATATTGATGGTTATTTTGAAATATAAGGACATAAAGAGGAAAAATCATGACAAAAGAAAATCTAAGTAAGTTAATTTCGTTTAAGACACTCTATTTGGCTTTGCTGATCTTTGTGGTTCTTCATTTGGTGTTGTTGGTTTTTGGCCTATCCTTTACGCCAGTTTTGTGGAATAGTTGGTTTTTCATTCTTTGTTTGACCTTCTTAATCTATCCATGGAGAATCTTTTATAGAACAAGAGATTTTCAATGGTATCACCTTATTTTTCAATTATTTAGTGGATTAGTGGCACTTTATCTTTGGTTTGCAGCATTCTTTGTTTTATCAGTCATCTCGGATCCAGCTATTCCCATTAATATAGACTATCACATACAAGATAAGGAAATCATCATTGTTAGAGGTTTTTTGGCCCGTAGTACTTATGAACATCACGAGTTGATTAATCCATTCATCATGAAATCTGATATTAAGTTCGAAAAAGGCATATAACAACTTAGAAAGCGAGCTAATCTATGTCCCGTGCCCAAGCAACTATTTTAACCAATATCTGTCTGATTGAAGATTTAGAAAATAAGCGAGTAGTCATGCAATACCGCTCTCCTGAAAACAATCGCTGGTCTGGCTATGCCTTTCCAGGAGGTCATGTTGAAAACGGCGAGGCCTTTGTCGAGTCTGTCATTCGTGAGATTTATGAAGAAACAGGTCTAACGATTCAGAATCCCCAACTGGTCGGTATTAAAAATTGGCCCTTAGATACAGGTGGGCGCTACATCGTTTTTTGTTATAAGGCGACAGAGTTTACTGGGAATCTCCAATCTTCAGATGAAGGAGAAGTATCTTGGGTACAAAAAGACCAGATTCCAAATTTGGATCTGGCCTATGATATGTTGCCTCTGATGGAAATGATGGAAGCACCTGACAAGTCTGAATTTTTCTACCGTCATCTTACAGAAGACGATTGGGAAAAGAAAATCTTCTAATCCTTTACCAAATAACCTAGCTGATCCAAGGCCTCCTCGATATAGTGGAGGTCTTGTTGTGTCTCGGCTTCAACAAGGTGGTAATGGATGCCGTCTGTCAATTCAGAAAGGGCTCTAAAGTCTGAATTCTCGACTTGTTCCAGAAAGTGCTGGACATCTCGGCGGCAGGTGAGTTTGAGTAGGGTTTCAATTTCGCCATAAACGGGATGATCGATTAAGATATTTTGAACGCGTCCGCCATTATCTACAATAGCTAGTAGTTCCTGACCGATTTCTTCCAGTTCATGTTTTACTTTAAAGAGTTTGTGGACGTAGGGACTGGCATCATTTTCTTTGTAAATATAGCCACGATTGGTGGATAGGATAGGAGCTCCATCTGCTCGGAGAATAGCGATGTCCTGTACAATGACTTGGCGCGTAACATGGAAGTGTTCAGCCAAAGTTTGACCATTGAGAGCTTTTGGTGCCTCTTTTAAGAGTTTGAGAAGAGCTTGTTTGCGATCCTTTGTCATAGTTTTTCCTTTTAGCGACGTTTTCGAAGCACTTTATAGACAGCTAGTGCTAATGTATAGTCTACCATACTATGGACGATTGTGCCAAAACCAACTAGGACAAAGAGAACATAAAACATATTTTCAACATTTGTCCCTGAAGTAGCATAAAAGATGATACAAGCTATTACTTCAGCGATAGCATGAACAACACCCAAAACAAAGTTAAAAATCCAAGATGCCTTTGGTTTATCCAAGGTTTCAGGGAATTTCTTTAAGTACAAAGCCCCCAAAGTACCAAAAACAATGTGAGAGAAGGCACGGAGTACAATAACAGGCGGATAGCCTGCCATCAGAAAACCAAGACTAGAAGCAATAATCACAAAAGCAGCCATCAAAGGCGAAAGAAACATGGCGATAAAGATGGGGATATGACTTCCCAGGGTGTAAGAAGCCGGTGGGATAACGATTTTAAAAGGCATAATGATTGGAATCAAAATCGCTATTGCAGTGAGTAGGGCAGTCATAGTCATAAACTGCGTTTTTTTCCGTATATCCATAAGAACCTCCATTTATCTGTATATACACAAGTATAGTACAATAAATCACTAATCAAGTCAAGAAGCATTATTGATTTTTCAGGAAAATTTGGTTAAAATGTGGTAAAGAATTTTTTGATTTAGGAGAAAATGTGATGATACTTGTTGTTTACCTAATCGTGGTAATCGTGATGATGTCAAAACAGAAAAGTGAAGGGAAAGTAGTCTCAGGTTGGACTCGTTTCCTAGTTTATAGTTTATTGGTCCTTTCGCTACTCTCTCTATTGGCAGGTGCCCTGGCTCTTTCACTTTTCGGCCTTCCCTTATTAGGTATTCTCTTGGCGGCTGCTATTATGGAAATTGCCTATCTCGTCAGAATGGTGATTGCATTTGGTTTGGTTTTACTATCTCTAACCCTATACTTGGATAGCCAGAAAAGCCAGCAACCTACACCTCTTTCGTATCAGCTCCTGCGCTTTGGCTTTCACATTCTATTGATGTTTCTCATGTTTTAAATGCTAAACTCCACCTTCAGGATGAAAGTGGAGTTGTTTTTTTATTTCTTCAAGGTTTCGAGACGGGGGACAATCGCTACTGTTAGAACGGCAGAAATGACAAGCTCGGCAATTGAGTTTGTAGAAATAACGGTTGCCAGGAGTTTTTGGATATTGCCGTCGAAGACATTTCCAAAAAGGAAGAAGATTCCCCCAAGTACAAAAACTGTATTTGTAAGTGAACCGAGAGCACCAGCAAAGATGAGACCCGTTCTGTTTTTTAATAATTTATAAACCAAGTAAGGTGTCAGTCCAATCAAAACGCGAGGGACAATAGCGATAATCGCAGAATAGATGTTTCCGTTCGGTACGAATGGTGAGAAGAGGTAGCTGGTTGGAAGAATGGTAATCGTGTTTACCGTTAAGCTTAGCAGTCCCATCAAGAAACCAAGTGTAACACCAACTCGTGGGCCGTAAATGATACTAGCAATGATTACTGGAATATGAACGATAGTTGGTTTAATTGGAAATGGGAAAAGATTAAATAGGAGAGAGCTCAAAAAGTGGATAACGAGCATAACTGCAAAAAAGATAGCAATTGGGGCAATGTTAGAGCGTTTGTTCATCGAGGGTTTCCTTTATTCTTTCTAATATAGTATTCAGGTCAGCTAGGGCGCCTTTGCCGTGATCGCCACAGGCTAGTAGAGATTCCTTTGGAGAGATAATCTGATAACCATAGGTCTCTAATGTTTTTAGATTAGCCTGGGTTGCCGGATGGTCATACATTTTTGTATTCATGGCTGGCGCTAAGAGTTTAGGGATGTGACTTGGTAGGGCAAGCGCTGTGCTTGTCACCATGTTATCCGCAAAACCGTGCGCAAGTTTGGCAATGGTATTAGCAGTAGCAGGGACAACGATAAAAAGATCAGTTCTTTTACCTAGTTCGATATGATTGACTTGATCAGGATAGGGTTCCTTCATGACATCAAGGTGAACTGGATTCTGTGAGAGTACCTGTAGTGTCAAAGGCTGGATAAACTCTCTCGCTGCCTCGGTCATTAAGACAGTGACATGATGGCCTTGTTTTTTCAAAGAACTGACCAGGTCAGCTGATTTATAGGAGGCAATGGAACCTGTCACTGCAATGAGAATATTTGCCATGGCTTTCCTTTCTATGAATGATAGGTTTGAATTTTTTCAAGGAGGAGTTCTGCAATTTCCTCTTTGGTTTGAACAGTTTGAAGATGATCATTCTCAACAAAGATTGCGCGATGCTGATCTGCTGAAATTTGAGTGAGGTCATTTGCAATGATCAAGTCTGCTTGGTTCTTGATAAGACTCTGTCTAGCAATTTCAATAAGATGATCCTCAGTAACATCAACCAACAGTTTGAAACCAATCAGATGAATAGCAGGATTCCATTCCTTGACTAGAGAGATGATTTTTGGAGTCTTTTTAAGGAACAAAACCTGAACTTCATCAGTTGAAGAAATCTTAGCTTGATGATTCTGCTTGCTTAAAAATTCTTCTAGATTGGAGCTAGCCTGAACCTCCTCAAGCCCCGTCATATAAACAGGAGTATAATCAGACACAGCCATTGAGTGGATTAAGACCTGATATTCCTTAACAAGTTCTTGCATCCCAACTAGAAGGTCGTTGGTATTATCAATTTCTCGAATGCTTAGGTTGGGATGAGCTTCTGGCTTCAGAGCTCGTTTTGTCGTTATCAAACAAACTTCATGCCCTGCAGCAAGCAAGGTTTCTGTGATGATTTTCCCCAAGCGACCTGTAGAATGGTTAGTAATAGAGCGGACACTATCAATAGCTTCACTGGTACCGCCCGACGTGACTAAAATTTTCATAGCACTATTGTACACAAAAATGATATGCAAGTCAAAGAAAGCATTTAAAAGAAAAATATATTATTATTGACATTTATAGTAATAAATAAGATAATGAATCTAAGTAAATTAATAGGGGTATTATTATGGATTTTTTTAAATTTGCAGATAACATTGCAAAGGAAGGTGGTAAAGTATTGAATGATGTCGGTTCTGCTACTAGCGAAGCTTTAAATGAAGCGAGTAAATTTACTGGAGAAGTTATTACTGAATCTGTAAAAACTATAGGTGAAGTATCAAGCCAAGTTGGTAATGTTGTCTCAGATGTCTCAGTGAAAGCTGTTGGAGTTGCCGGAGATGTAGCACATCAGATAACAAATGTGACTTCTGAAACATTTAACGAAGCTGGGAAAATAGCGAATAATACAAAAGAACAAATTGAATCGGTAGACCTTTTTAATTCTAAACTAAGACAAGAAGCTGTTGATGGATATAATGAAGCTATTAGTTGTTATAATGAGGAAGCTGATAGCTTGGCTAATAAATCAATAGAGCTTTATCAGGTTAGGGATAAAGCTATCAAAGTTGTAAAAATTGTTGAAGAAAGAATTAACAAACTAGCAAATAAACCAAAAGAGTTTGAAACAAAATTAGAAGCAATTGATGTTGAAATTCAGAATTTTGAAGATAAGCAAATTGCTATTTCACAGTCAATTAAGGAAGCTGAATTAGCAAGTGGTAGCACAGCGGCTACGGCTTCACTTAGCGCATTAGGAGTAACAGTTGCAACTTTAGGGCCTACTGCCGCTATGGGTGTTGCAACTACATTTGGTGTTGCATCAACAGGTACTGCAATTTCAAGTTTGTCAGGTGCTGCAGCAAATAGCGCCGCTCTGGCTTGGTTAGGTGGTGGAAGTGTAGCAGCTGGTGGCGGTGGAGTGGCAGCCGGTAACGCATTTTTAGCATTGGCTGGTCCTGTCGGTTGGGGAATTGCAGGCGCTATGTTGACCGCTTCTATAGGCGCTGGTGTAGTAGCTAATAGGAAAAATGAAGAAGTTGCAAAAGAGGCTATAGAGGAACAGAAAAAGGTAGAATTGTTGGCTAGACAACTTAAAGAAAAAGTAGTAGAAGTTACGGAATTAATAGAACTAACTGAAAAACAAACAGAAGGAATTCATTTAGCCAATTTATCTTTAACTGGAATGGACTATAGCTTATTTACTGATGACGAAAAATATCAAGCAGGTGCTTTAGTGAATTCAACTCTATCATTGACTGCTATGGTAAATAAGGAAATTAGAATAAATGAGTAATCAGATTTTTAATCAGGCTTTTAACCAAGGTATTGGTGCATATGTTAATTGTTTAAATAATTTAAGGATTCAGGACTTACAAATTGCTATGAAAATCATAGAGGATGAAGCACGCAGAGTCATCTTAAACAAGGACAAAGCCTCAAAGATTTTAAACTATACGAGAGACAAAATTGAAGACGTTATTTTAAAGAAGCGTGGAGGAGATTATGGTGGTCACGGCTTCATCGCTGAATTTGCAGAAGCAGGGATTGTAAATGCGAGGAGAGCCATCGAAGGCTTAAATCCTATTGTCAAAGTATTGAATGATAATGGACCAGCCGATTTATTAATTGGTAGAAATACCATTCAAATGAAGTTTTATGGTAATTTACGTGATGAACTAGCTCAATCGTTTCATTACAGTTCAAAAATGAAAATGATGTTTCCAAAAGATCACGTTCAAGTATTTGAAAAAATAATGGCGGGAGCAAAAGAAGTTGAATTGAATGGCAAGAGATTATCCATTAAACAAATTACGGATATACGCCAAATGATTAATGATATCACTGAAAGCAAGGGACTTACTTCATACAAATATTGGATGAAATCCTCTGCTCTAGATTATAAAGACGCTCAAAAAAATTCAATTCATTCTCTTATAGATTCTGAAGAGAAGAATATTCGTAAAACAGTCAGACTAAAACAAGAAGAATTAAATAAAAAAAGATTAGTGGCCCAAAAACATGCATTACCAAATTTAAAAGAAGCTAACAAGGTTGCAAGAAACGCAGCTTTTTTACAGGGTGGTTTAGCATTAATGTCGACTGTGTATGGGAAATACAAAGAAGGAAAAAGTATTTTTGAATTCGAACAATCAGATTGGTTAGATTGTGGATTGGACACAGCTGAAGGAGTTGTAAAGGGGGCAATATCTGGTTATTCCATTTACGGATTAACAAATGTCTTTGGTATTAGTGCTCCAAATGCTAGTGCTTTAGTTATGGCAACTTATGGAATGATAGACATTATTCTAAAGTATAGATCTACAGAAATAACCCAAGATGAATTTATGAATCTTTTGACATTAAATGTAATGGATGCTTCCTTTGCAACAATTGGTGCTTGTATTGGTCAGATCATGATTCCAATACCTGTTCTTGGTTCTGTAGTTGGTTCAATATCTACTTCGATAATTTGGGAGATAGGTAAGGGAATATTAAATGAAAGAGAACAAAGGATAATTCAAGATTACAAAGAAAATCTGAATAGTTACATAAAAACTATAGACGAAAATTATCTTGTCATTTACAACGAAATTATAGAAAAGTATAAAAAATTGGGTGAAATACAAGCATATTCGTTTGATTTGTCAATAAATACTAAACTTAGGTTTGAGTACTCTATTGAGATGGCAGAAAGTTTAGAAATTGAAGATAATAAAATTCTCCACGATTTGTCTGAAATTGATAATTATTTTCTAGACTAGATTATTTTCAGATTCTTTATAGTCTAAAACTATAAAAGCATATAAAATTTTAAAAATCGCTATTATATCCCTTGAAATATTGATATTTACGAACATTAGCAAGCAAGATGGGTGTTAAAAATCTTTTTTTGTGTTATAATGAGTTATCATATTAGAGGTTAGAGGAGTTTTGAATGAAAACAGATATTGAAATCGCACAGAGCATTGAGTTAAAGCCAATCGTTGATGTTGTTGAGAAACTTGGTATTTCTTACGACGATTTGGAATTGTACGGGAAGTACAAGGCTAAGCTCAGCTTTGATAAAATTCGTGCAGTTGAGAGCAATCCAGTTGG
>CAUSWL010000025.1:0-17184 GCA_963535345.1 uncultured Streptococcus sp. | reverse complement strand
TTTTCTCAGTTTTTTTGGCAGATTTGATTTGAATATTGCCATTGCTTGTCATGACTGCCTTGAGGGCTTTCTCACTTGGATTTTCAAGGTAGAAGTCAGTGATGGCATCCTCGATATGGTCTTGAATGGTACGGCGGAGTGGGCGTGCTCCCATTTTTGGATCATAACCTAAGTCAACCAACTTTTCCTTGACCTTGTCTGTCACATCGAGGTGGATATTGTTGCTGGAGAGGCGTTTGTTGACATCCGCTAGCATGAGTTCGACGATTTGGAGAAGGTTGTCCTTGCTGAGAGGTTTAAATTCGATGATGCCGTCAAAACGGTTCATAAACTCTGGGCTAAAGAAGTTACCGAGTTCACCGAGAACAGAGTTGGTTCGACCCTCACGAGCAGCTCCAAAACCAACGCTGGCTTCGGCCTTACCCGTACCGGCATTTGAGGTCATGATAATGATAGCATCCTTAAAGCTAACTGTACGTCCTTGCCCATCTGTCAAACGACCATCGTCCAAGACTTGAAGGAACATGTGCATCACATCTGGATGGGCTTTCTCGACCTCATCGAGAAGGATGAGAGAGTATGGGTTGCGACGAACCTTTTCAGTCAGCTGCCCAGCTTCATCATAACCAACATAGCCTGGAGGGGCTCCGACCAATTTAGCTACACTGTGTTTTTCCATGTATTCACTCATATCAAAGCGAATCATGCTGTCAGCAGAACCAAAGAGCTCAATGGCTAGTTGTTTGGAAAGTTCTGTTTTACCGACACCAGTTGGTCCGACAAAGAGGAAGCTTCCGATTGGCCGGTTAGGAGTTCCAAGTCCAACACGATTACGACGGATGGCCTTGGCAATCTTATCGACAGCTTCATCTTGACCAATGACATGAGTTTTGAGGTCGTCTGCTAGATGGATAAGCTGAGATTGTTCTTTTTCTTTGAGTTCTCCAACAGGGATATTGGTTTTCTGCTCAATGATATGTTCAATAGTTTTCTCGCTGATGATTGGAGTATCCTGATCGGTCACCTTGTTCTTTTGCATTTCCTTGTACTTGGCAATCTGATCGCGGAAATAAGCAGCCTTTTCAAAGTCTTCCTCTCGTGTAGCTTGAGCCTTGAGATTCTCAGCTTCAATTAAACGCTGATCAATCACTTTAGGATCAACAAAGTTCAGCGTTAGATTCATCTTTGAACCAGCTTCGTCCAACAGGTCAATAGCCTTGTCTGGTAAGAAGCGATCTTGGATGTAGCGGTTGGAAAGATTTGCAGCAGCTTCGATAGCAGCATCAGTATACTTGACGTGATGGTAGTCTTCGTATTTCTTTTGAACTCCTTTAAGGATGATAATGGTTTCTTCGACAGTTGGTTCATCTACCTTGACAGGCTGCATACGGCGCTCTAGGGCAGCGTCTTTTTCAATGATACGGTATTCATTGAGAGTAGTGGCACCAACCAGTTGCAATTCACCACGGGCAAGGGCTGGTTTGAGGATATTTCCTGCATCCATATTGCCATCACCAGCAGATCCTGCACCAACAATTTCATGGATTTCATCGATAAAGAGGATGATGTCCTCACGTTTGCGAATTTCTTCCATGAGTTTTTGCATACGTTCTTCAAATTGGCCTCGAATCCCTGTTCCTTGAACTAGACTGACCACATCTAGACGGATGACCTGCTTACCTTGAAGTTTATGGGGAACATCGCCATCGACAATCTTCTGAGCTAGACCTTCCACAACGGCTGTTTTACCAACACCTGGTTCTCCGATAAGGACAGGGTTGTTCTTGGTTCGACGGTTGAGGATTTCGATAACGCGGATAATCTCCTCATCCCGACCTATAACAGGGTCAATATCTCCCCGACGAGCAATCTCAGTAATATTGATACCATATTCCTCTAGGAGTCCTCTTTCTTGGCTAGGAGGTGTTTGAAGTGGGCCGCGGTTTTGAGGACCATAACCACCGTTTCCTCCGTATCCCCCACCAGATTGAGTTGGTGGGACGTTATTAGAAGAAGGTTTGAAATTGTTCAAATCATTGAAAAAGTCGCCGAAAGGATCAAAGTCATGATTATTTAAGTCAGTCATCCCTTTAAAGAGGGTATTATTTGGATCTGTTTTGATAATTTTATAGCAATTTTGACAGAGATCAATTTGCTTTTGCTGTCCATTGATATTGGTATACAGATGAATTGTTGAGTCGTTAATTTTACAGTTTTGACAGAGCATACATCTACCTCATTTCATTCTTATTCTTGGCCTAAGAAAAAAGGTCAAAAATAGTCAAAGTTTTATACTCTCATTATAGCATGATTAAGGTGTAAAGCAAGTAAAAAGATTGGGAAGTGGTCGTTTTTAAAAGAGGGATTTATGGAGAATCTAGCGACATTGGAGGTAAGAAAAAATCCCATTTGTGGTGACAAAAAGGATTCTCATTTATCGGGCCCTACTGCCCGTTGTTTTTATATTAGTAAAGGAGTTCGTAGATCTCCATTGCAATCAAATCAATGCTATCAAATGTATAAGTTTCACGAGCTTCTACATCGCGAAGGGTGAAGAGTGATCCGTTTTCTTCGTCATGGCTGTATGCAACTTCTGCGACAACAACACCTTCACGTTCAAAATTACGTTTTAGATTTCCACCATCTTTTGTCATTGCTTCTAGGCGGTTAATGATTCTAACCAAATGTGATTCCATTTTGATTCTCCTCCATTTCTTATCGTTTCTATTTTACCATAAACAAGAGGTAGTTGACTAGAAAAAAACTGTGATTTCTCTCTATTTCTCTATTCTATCAAGTTAATTGTTAAAATTAGGGAAAAAGGATTGCATTTTAATTCAATTCATGTTATAATCATACAATCTAATACATAGAAAGTTGATTGAATATGAATTTTTCTTTTTTACCAAAGTATTTACCATATTTTAACTATGGTGCTCTGATTACCGTATTGATTTCCATCCTTGTTGTCTGCTTAGGGACCATTATAGGTGTGTTACTGGCCTTTGCCCAACGTTCACGCTTTAAACCGCTCGTTTGGTTTGCAAATGTGTATGTTTGGATCTTCCGTGGTACTCCAATGATGGTTCAAATAATGATTGCCTTTGCCCTTATGCATATCAATGCTCCGACTATTCAAGTGGGAATTTTAGGAGTTGATCTTTCTCGTTTGATTCCTGGTATTCTGATTATTTCTATGAACAGTGGTGCTTATGTTTCAGAAACTGTTCGTGCGGGGATCAATGCGGTTCCTAAAGGGCAGTTAGAGGCTGCATATTCTCTAGGTATTCGTCCGAAAAATGCCATGCGTTATGTCATTTTGCCACAAGCTATCAAAAATATTCTTCCAGCTCTTGGAAACGAATTTATCACCATTATCAAGGATAGTTCCCTCTTATCAGCGATTGGGGTGATGGAGTTGTGGAATGGTGCAACGACAGTAGCAACAACAACTTATTTACCGTTGACTCCTCTTTTATTTGCAGCCTTTTACTATTTGATTATGACCTCTGTTTTGACAGTGGCGTTGAAAGCATTTGAAAAACATATTGGACAAGGAGACAAGAAATAATGACAGAAACCTTGATTAAAATTGAAGAACTACATAAGTCTTTTGGGAAAAATGAAGTTTTAAAAGGCATCAATCTTGAGATTAAACGTGGAGAAGTTGTGGTCATTATTGGTCCGTCAGGGAGCGGGAAATCAACCCTCCTTCGTTCGATGAATCTCCTTGAAGAAGCAAGTAAAGGTAAGGTTATCTTTGAAGGAGTTGATATCACAGATAAGAAAAATGACCTTTTTGCCATGCGTGAAAAGATGGGCATGGTATTCCAACAATTCAACCTCTTTCCCAATATGACAGTGATGGAAAATATCACTTTGTCACCAATTAAAACCAAAGGTGAAAGCAAGGAAGTTGCGGAGAAAAGAGCACAGGAACTGTTAGAAAAAGTTGACTTGCCAGATAAGGCGACGGCTTATACACAGAGTTTGTCAGGTGGTCAGCAGCAACGGATTGCCATTGCACGTGGACTTGCTATGGAACCAGATGTTTTGCTCTTTGATGAGCCGACTTCAGCCCTAGACCCTGAGATGGTTGGAGAAGTTCTAGCTGTTATGCAAGACCTTGCCAAGTCAGGGATGACTATGGTGATTGTGACTCATGAAATGGGCTTTGCGCGTGAGGTAGCAGACCGTGTTATCTTTATGGCGGATGGAGTTGTTGTTGAAGATGGAACACCAGAGGAGATTTTTGATCAAACAAAAGAACAACGGACCAAGGAATTTTTGAGTAAGGTTTTGTAATACCTCATTTTTAGAAGAAATGGAGTAGGCATCATGGCTTCCAGTGAAGAATATTTAGATTTTATTCTCGAACAGCTATCAGAGCTAGAGGAGATGAGTTATCGTCCAATGATGGGAGAGTATATCCTTTATTATCGTGGGAAGATTATTGGGGGAATCTATGATAATCGTTTGTTACTGAAGCCTGTGAAGGTGGTCATGGATCAACTGGGACAGACTAGGCTTGAACGTCCTTATGAAGGAGCTAAGGAGATGATTTTGATAGAAGACATTGAAGATAAATCATTTCTAATGAAATTAATTAAGGAGATGTATGAAGTCTTACCGGCTCCAAAAGTCAAAAAGAAAGCATGACAGATTTACCTAGTATAAATAGGCATAAAAGCTCGACAAGGGCTTTTTCTTATAGTTTCAGACTATAAGGTCCATTAGGCAAGAAGTGTTAGGATGGCGAGTTATTTTTTGATATAATAGAGGATATTTGATAGAAAAGAGAAGAGATATGGCTCAGATTATTGATGGGAAGGCTCTTGCGGCTAAGTTACAAGGACAGTTGGCTGAAAAGACGGCCAAACTAAAAGAAGAAACAGGTCTAGTTCCAGGATTGGTAGTGATTTTGGTGGGGGACAATCCTGCCAGCCAAGTCTACGTTCGCAATAAGGAACGGTCAGCTCTCGCTGCTGGCTTCCGTAGTGAAGTAGTGCGAGTTCCAGAGGCCATTACCCAGGCGGAATTGTTAGACTTGATTGCCAAATACAATCAAGATCCAGCTTGGCATGGGATTTTGGTTCAATTACCTTTGCCAAAACATATTGACGAAGAGGCAGTTTTATTAGCTATTGACCCCGAAAAAGATGTGGATGGTTTCCACCCGCTAAACATGGGGCGTCTCTGGTCTGGTCATCCAGTTATGATTCCTTCGACACCTGCAGGAATTATGGAAATGTTTCATGAGTATGGGATTGACTTGGAAGGTAAAAATGCGGTTGTTATCGGTCGTTCAAATATTGTTGGAAAACCGATGGCTCAGCTTCTTTTAGCTAAGAATGCGACTGTGACCTTGACCCACTCACGCACCCATCATCTTGCCAAGGTGGCTGCTAAGGCGGATATCCTTGTCGTAGCTATTGGTCGCGCCAAGTTTGTGACTGCTGACTTTGTCAAACCAGGAGCGGTTGTCATTGACGTTGGGATGAACCGAGATGAAAATGGCAAGCTTTGTGGAGATGTTGATTATGATGCTGTTGCACCACTTGCTAGTCACATCACACCTGTACCTGGTGGAGTTGGACCTATGACGATTACCATGCTAATGGAGCAAACCTATCAGGCAGCGCTTCGAACACTAAACAAGGACTAGGAAGATGAAATTCGTATTTGACCTGGATGGAACGCTATCTTTTGACTACATGACCATAGATGAGGAGATTCAGCAGGTTCTTTTAAAGGCTGAAGATTATGGGCATGAGCTTGTGTTTGCCTCAGCCCGCTCTTATCGGGATTGCTTGGGTTTATTAGGTTCTGAACTCAGTCAGCGCTTAGTCATAGGTTTGAATGGTGGCGTAGCCTATCATTTGGGGAAGGCTATCTTCGAAAGGAATCTTGATGCTAGAGTTTATCAGGCGCTAGTGGATTATTGCCAGACTTATAATCTCCCTTTCTTTGTAGATGATTGCTTTGACTATAGTGGACAGATTGTAGAGAAGATTCCATTTATTTCCAGTGTGGATCCCCTAAAGGTGGCTCGTCATCAGAAACTTGAGGACTTAGGGACTCCGATTAAGGTAGTCGTTTATATGGGTGACCATGAGGATTTGCTTGATGATCTGCTTGGTCAGCTAGAAAGACTAGGCCAGGCTCATCTCTCCTATCATGCGCATGAAAAGTGCCTTTATGTTAATCCCTTGGATACTCATAAGGCGACAACTGTTGAAAAGTTATGCGGGGAGAACTTCATCGCTTTTGGAAATGACCAAAACGATATTGAATTGTTTAAAACGTCTCTTTATTCAGTCCAGATAGGAGACTTTGCTGGCCTTACTCCATATGCAGATGACACGTTAGAGCTAAAAGGAGAACCTTCTCCAGCAGTGGCAGCTAAAATCTTACAGACCTTTGCGGAATTTAAGGGAAAATAGTGTAGAAGGAGGTTTGCCCCTCCTTTTGTAGTATAATGGAGTGAGAGGAAAAATCGATGAAAGTGATTGATCAAACTTTATTAGAAAAAGTTATTATTGAACGTTGTCGTCACAGCCATAAGGGAGATTACGGTCGCCTGCTCTTGCTGGGAGGGACCTATCCTTATGGGGGAGCTATCATCATGTCAGCCATTGCAGCTGTCAAAAGCGGGGCAGGGTTGGTGACTGTTGGCACGGATAAGGAAAATATTCCGGCTCTGCACAGTCATTTACCTGAGGCCATGGCATTTTCTCTTCAAGATCAGCAATTGTTAAAAGAGCAGTTGGAAAAGGCAGAAGTTGTCTTGCTAGGTCCGGGTTTGCGAGAGGATGCATTCGGAGAAGAACTCGTAAAACGGGTCTTTGACAGCCTTAGAAAAGACCAGATTTTGATTGCAGATGGCGGTGCTTTGGGCATCTTAGCAAAAGCTCATTTGACATTCCCATCTAGTCAGCTCATCCTAACCCCCCACCAAAAGGAATGGGAAAGACTGTCTGGTATAGTTCTTGACCATCAAAATACAGAGGCGACTGCTAGGGCTCTTTCTGCTTTTCCTCAAGAAACGATTCTAGTCGAGAAGGGGCCAGCAACTCGTATCTGGAAAGCTGGTCAGCCTGAATATTATCAGTTACAGGTTGGAGGTCCCTATCAAGCAACTGGTGGAATGGGAGATACACTTGCTGGGATGATTGCAGGATTTACAGGTCAGTTTCACCAAGCCAGTCTCTATGAGAGAGTGGTGGTAGCGACCTATCTTCATTCAGCTATTGCGCAAGAACTAGCTCAAGAAAACTACCTTGTCTTGCCAACAGAAATTAGCAAGCTACTCCCAAAAACAATGAAAAAAATATCTCAAAAAGGCAGCTAATATCTTGGTTGTCTTTTTATGTTGATGAAGCTTTGTTGATAAGGTTTTTAAATACCTCAAAACCAGCGACCAACTGCTGAACTTGCGTGAAATTCTCTCTTTTAAGGTCTTGATTTTTACTCAAACTCGCAAGGAAAGCGAGATTGTTATCAAAGTTGAGGGGTGTCAAATCATGCTTTTTTTGATATAATTTTTAATGATGAATGCAAGAAATGATCGGTATGTGGTCGTTGATTTAGAGGCGACCAGCACCGGAAGCAAGGCAAAAATTATTCAAGTAGGCATTGTGGTGATTGAGAATGGTGACATCATCGATCAGTATGCGACTGATGTCAATCCTCACGAACCCTTGGATTCTCATATCAAAGAATTAACGGGTCTGTCCGATCAACGTTTGGCTGTGGCACCAGAGTTTTCTCAGGTGGCCGGAAAAATTTTTGAATTGGTTAAGGACGGTATTTTTGTTGCGCATAATGTACAGTTTGATGCCAACCTTCTTGCAGAATTTCTCTTTTTTGAAGGATATGAATTGCGCACACCGCGGGTGGATACAGTTGAGCTTGCCCAGGTTCTGTATCCTCAGTTTGAAAAGTATAACTTAGGTATCCTTTGTCAAGAGTTGGGAATTGAGCTTGAACATGCCCACACTGCCCTGTCAGATGCTCAGGCAACAGCTGAACTCTTGCTTTACATGCGTCAAAAACTATTTGAGTTACCAAAAGGGCTCTTAGAAAGCTTGCTAAAACTTGCAGACAACCTTCTCTATGAAAGTTATCTGTTGATTGAGGAGGTTTACCAGCAACAATCTCTCTTATCTTCGCCCGACTTGATAGAACTTCATGGGCTTTTCCTCAGAAAGGAAAGCAAAGCCTTAGTCCCACGAAAGTTATCCAAAGACTTTGCTAAAAACATTTCTTTATTGGGGCTGGAGGAGCGTCCGCAACAGTTGGAATTTGCGGAGAAGATTGAGCAATTATTGGAAGAACACCAGACTTCCTTTATCCAAGCCCAAACGGGACTGGGCAAGACTTATGGTTATCTCCTCCCAGCTTTGAACTTGGAGAGTCAAGCAGGTATCCTAGTGAGTGTTCCGACCAAAATTCTTCAAAATCAAATCATGCAAGAAGAAGGTCGGCGCTTAAAAGAGGTCTTCCATCTGGAAATTCATAGTCTCAAGGGGCCTCAAAATTATTTAAAACTGGATGCCTTTCACCGAGTTCTCCATCGACTGGAGTCCAATCGCCTTTTCACACGCTTTAAAATGCAACTGCTCATCTGGCTAACAGAGACAGAGACTGGCGACTTGGACGAAATCGGGCAACTTTATCGCTATCAACACTTTCTGCCAGAACTAGTCCACGATGGCAAGCTTTCAAAGAAAAGTTTATTTGCTACAGAGGATTTTTGGAAACGAGGGCAGGAAAAGGCCAAGACCAGTCGTGTTCTTCTGACCAATCATGCCTATCTGGTCACTCGTTTGGAAGACAATCCAGAGTTTATCGACAACCGTTTGGTGATTTTGGATGAAGCTCAAAAAATGCTACTAGCTCTCGAAAATCTAGCCCAGCAGGCTTACCGCCTTGAGGAACTTGTAACTCAAATTGAAAAGTCCTTGGAGTCAGAAGAAGATTTGATTCAGAAACGCTTGCTTGAGAGTATAGGTTTTGAATGTCGTTACTTGATGGAGCACTACCAGTCAGGTCTTAAGAATGGAAAGTGGTTGGATTCTCTTGAACAGTTGCGCCAGCATTTTTCGGAGCTAGCTCTCCCAGAGTATAGAGAGATTGCAAACTTTTTCACCTCGGACCGTGAATTTTGGCTTGCTACAGCAGAGAAATCGAGCAAGGATGTCTTGATTTGTTCAAGTAAAAAAGGCCGCTTTATACTAGCAGACTTATTGCCAGAAGATTGTAGGCTCCTAGGAGTATCGGCCACTCTTGAAATCAGCAATCGGGTTTCCCTAGCAGATTTATTGGGATTTCCGGATGCTCCGCTTGTTAGGCTTGATGTAGCAAAACAGGAGCAACAAGAAGTCTTTCTAGTCGATGATTTTCCTCTTGTGACAGAAGTTTCACCTGTTGACTATGCTAGTGAAGTGGCTTCTGTTATCCGAAGGTTACAAGCCTTTCAAGAACCCATACTGGTCTTGTTTACCTCAAAAGAAATGTTGCTGGCAGTTTCGGACCTGCTCGACCAACCGCATCTAGCTCAGTATAAAAATGGGGAACCAAGCCAACTGAAAAAACGTTTTGAAAAGGGCGAACGCCAGATCTTGCTTGGAACAGGTAGTTTCTGGGAAGGGGTTGATTTTTCAATCCATCCTTGCGTGATTCAAGTGATTCCGAGATTGCCTTTCCAAAATCCCCAAGAGCCTTTAACCAAAAAATTAAACCAAGAACTGCGTCAAGAAGGGAAAAATCCTTTCTATGATTATCAGTTGCCGATGGCGATCATTCGGCTAAAACAAGCTCTGGGCCGTACTGTTAGAAGATCTGACCAAGGTTCGGTTGCTGTTATCTTAGATAGTCGTGTCGTTAGCAAGCGTTACGGCAAACAAATCGCTCAGGCCTTGTCAAAAGAAAGGGCTGTTCAGGTTCTTTCTAGAGAACAGCTAGAGCCTGCTGTAGCTGATTTTCTCCAATCTCGTTGCAATAGAATGAAAGAAAAATCCAAGAAAGAGAAAAGGTAAAAAATATGAAACGTTCCTTCGACTCTCGAGTCGATTATAGCCTCCTCCTACCAGTGTTTTGTTTACTGGTGATTGGAGTAGTGGCCATTTATATAGCAGTTAGTCATGACTATCCAAATAATGTATTACCAATTCTAGGTCAGCAAATCGCTTGGATTGCCTTGGGCCTTGTCATTGGTTTTGTGGTCATGTTCTTTAATACCGAGTTTTTATGGAAGGTGACCCCCTATCTTTATGGTCTAGGGTTGGCTTTGATGGTCCTCCCCCTTGTTTTCTTCAATCCAAATCTTGTAGCGTCAACAGGTGCCAAGAACTGGGTATCGATTGGTGGAACGACACTTTTCCAGCCATCGGAATTCATGAAGATTTCCTATATCTTGATGTTGGCTCGAGCCATTGTAAGATTCACTCAAAAACACAAGGAATGGCGACGGACTATTCCCTTGGATTTCCTATTGATTGGTTGGATGATCGCCTTTACCATACCAGTCCTGATCCTCTTAGCCCTACAAAGTGACTTGGGGACTGCCTTGGTCTTTGTAGCTATTTTTTCCGGTATGGTTCTCCTTTCAGGTGTTTCGTGGAAGATTATCATTCCTGTTTTTGCGACAGGAGTGACTGCTGTTGCAGGCTTCATGGCCATCTTTATAAGCAAGGATGGACGTGCCTTCTTGCATCAGATTGGAATGCCAACCTACCAGATCAACCGCATCTTGGCTTGGCTCAATCCCTTTGACTTTGCGCAAACAACGACTTACCAACAGGCGCAGGGACAAATTGCGATTGGAAGTGGTGGCTTGTTTGGACAAGGTTTTAATGTGTCCAATCTCCTCATTCCAGTACGTGAGAGTGATATGATTTTCACCGTAATTGCAGAAGACTTTGGCTTTATTGGTTCAGTCTTTGTGGTTGCTTTATACTTGCTTCTCATCTACCGTATGTTGAAGATTACTCTCAGGTCAAATAACCAGTTCTACACCTACATTTCGACTGGTTTTATCATGATGTTGCTCTTCCATATCTTTGAAAATATCGGTGCCGTGACAGGCTTACTTCCTTTGACAGGTATTCCTCTGCCATTTATTTCTCAAGGGGGCTCCGCAATTATTAGTAACCTCATCGGTGTTGGTCTCCTCTTGTCTATGAGTTACCAGACCAATCTAGCAGAAGAGAAAAGTGGAAAAGTTCCATTCAAACGAAAGAAAGTCGTCCTAAAACAAATCAAATAAGGAGGCCACTATGGCAAAAGTTGCAGTTATCTTAGCAAATGGCTTTGAAGAAATCGAAGCCTTGACAGTAATCGATGTCTTGCGTCGAGCAAACATTTCCTGTGATATGGTAGGATTTGAGGAGCAGGTGACGGGATCACATGACATTCGGGTAACAGCCGACCGTATCTTTGATGGTGATTTGTCTGACTATGACTTGGTAGTTCTTCCAGGTGGCATGCCAGGATCAGCTCACCTACGGGATAATCCAGCCCTCATTTCTGAGATTAAAGCCTTTGATCAAGCTGGAAAGAAAATTGCAGCTATCTGTGCAGCTCCAATCGCTCTCCATCAAGCAGGTGTCCTGAAAGACAAGCACTTTACTTGTTATGACGGAGTTCAGGAGCAAATTACTGACGGAATTTATCAAAAACAAACAGTGGTTGTAGATGGTAATCTAACAACTAGCCGAGGACCGTCAACCGCACTTGCCTTTGCCTATGAATTGGTAGAGCAATTGGGAGGAGATGCTGAAAGTTTACGAGACGGCATGCTCTATCGAGATGTCTTTGGAAATCAACAGTAAAACGAGAGTTCGGCTCTCGTTTTTTTATTTACTCCATTTCTAAAAAATGTTTCATATGATTGTCCTGCGCTTTTATATCAATCTTTTATAAATCAACCAAGATTCGTTTAACATAAGAAGGAAATCTATCTCTAGAAATGTTAGTGTTTTCAAGTTGTTAGATAGAATAGTTCAGATTTCTACTGAAATCAATAGATTCATGAAAAAGATAGAACATTCAATAAATGCTATATTAAAATGCTTTATCATGCGAATTAATCTGCTTGTATTAATTTGAAATATAAAGTACTTTCTCTGTAATATAATTGAAACGTGTTACTAGTATATTAAAATTAGTAAGAATTTTTTGCATATACGAAACTGGGGGAGTGATATGTTGAAAGCATTTGGAAAAATATTCAAAGTCATTAGAGAATCAAAAAAAATGTCCCTGAAAGAGGTGGCTGCTGGTGATATTTCCGTGGCTCAGCTATCCCGTTTTGAACGGGGAGTCAATGGGATCACACTTGATTCTTTTTATTGCTGTTTAAAAAATATGGCCGTTTCCCTAGAGGAGTTTCAGTATGTTTACCATAATTACATTGATTCAGATGATGTGCTGTTCTCAAAAAAAGTAGCTGATGCATATCAGGAAAACAATGTTGTCAAGCTCCAAAATATTTTGTCAAGCTCAGAAGCATTGACCGAACAGTTTCCTGAGAAAAAAAACTATAAACTCAATACAATCATTGTCAGGGCCCTCTTGTCCTCCTGTTGCTCAGATTTTCAGATTAGCAAGAAGGATATAGAATTCCTGACGGATCATCTCTTTTCTGTTGAGGAGTGGGGACGTTATGAACTCTGGCTTTTTACAAACAGTGTTGATTTGATGACCTTGGAAACGCTGGAAACCTTTGCTAGTGAGATGATCAATCGTACCCAGTTTTATAACAACCTACCTGAAAATCGCCGCCGTATTATCAAGATGCTACTTAATGTCATTAGCGTCTGTATAGAAGGAAACCATCTGCTAGTTGCTATGAGGTTTCTCAATTATCTCGACCACTCTAAAATCCCTGAAACAGATCTATATGATCGAACGCTGATTAAGTATCATAGGGCTCTGTATGCCTACAAGGTTGGGAATACTAATGCTCTCAGTGACATCGAGCAATGCCTATCTTTTTTTGAATTTTTAGATTCCTTTGGTGTTGCCCAAAAACTTAAAGAACAGTTTGAAAGAATTTGCCTTTCATAGTTGTAGATGTGCAACAAAAAATGATCATTTTGAAAAATATACTAGAATAAGGGCATAACTTTATACTAAATTCAGAAGGAGGCTTTATGATGGAGAAAAAGATTCATTATAAGATGCATAAAGTTAAGAAAAACTGGGTAGCCATTGCTTTGACGACCTTGGCCCTTATTGTAGCACCAAAGGTACTTGGTCTAGAACCAGGCGTTGTCCATGCGGATGATGTAAAGCAGGTTGTGGTTCAAGAACCTGCTACAGCTCAGACTAGTGATCCGGGTCAGCAAACTCCAGCCCAAGCTAAAATAGCATCTGAGCAAGAAGCAGAAAAAGCAACCCCTGCAGACAAGGTGACAGGCGATGTTGCTGCTAGTGAAAAACCTGCTAAACCAGCAGAAAATACAGAAGCAACAGTTCAAACCAATGCTCAAGAGCCTGCTAAACCAGCAGATACGAAAGAAGCATCTACAGAAAAGGCTGCTGTTGCTGAAGAAGTTAAAGCTGCTAATGCAATCACAGAAACTCCTAAAACAGAAGTAGCAGACCAGGATAAACAAGCAGGGCCAACAACTGCCCAAGAGCAAGATGACAACAAACGAGAAAAAACGGCTGTTGAAGACAAGATTGTTGCAAATCCAAAGGTTGTAAAGAAAGATCGCTTGCCCGAACCTGCTCAAAAACAAGGAGTAGTAGCTGAAAGAATGGTAGCAGATCAGGCTCAACCTGCACCTGTAAATGCTGACCATGATGATGATGTCCTATCTCATATTAAGACCATTGATGGTAAAAATTACTATGTTCAGGACGATGGTACAGTTAAAAAGAATTTTGCAGTTGAACTTAATGGGAGAATACTTTATTTTGATGCAGAAACTGGTGCATTAGTTGATTCAAATGAATATCAGTTCCAACAAGGAACCAGCAGTCTCAATAATGAATTCTCTCAAAAGAATGCTTTTTACGGTACGACTGACAAGGATATCGAAACTGTAGACGGTTATTTGACAGCAGATAGTTGGTATCGTCCAAAGTTCATCTTAAAAGATGGAAAAACATGGACGGCTTCGACAGAAACAGACTTACGTCCCCTTTTGATGGCTTGGTGGCCTGATAAACGTACTCAGATTAATTACCTCAACTATATGAACCAGCAAGGTCTGGGAGCAGGTGCTTTTGAAAACAAAGTTGAACAAGCTCTCCTGACAGGAGCTTCTCAGCAGGTTCAGCGCAAAATTGAGGAAAAAATTGGTAAAGAAGGCGATACAAAATGGTTGAGAACGCTGATGGGTGCCTTTGTCAAAACCCAGCCAAACTGGAATATCAAGTCAGAGTCTGAAACAACTGGTACTAAAAAGGACCACTTGCAGGGTGGAGCTTTGCTTTATACCAATAATGAGAAGAGCTCTCATGCTGACTCTAAGTTCCGTCTGCTTAACCGTACCCCTACTAGTCAAACAGGTACACCTAAGTACTTCATTGACAAGTCAAATGGTGGTTATGAGTTCTTGCTCGCTAACGACTTTGACAACTCTAATCCAGCTGTTCAAGCCGAACAACTCAACTGGTTGCATTTTATGATGAACTTTGGAAGCATCGTAGCAAATGATCCGACTGCTAATTTTGATGGAGTTCGTGTCGATGCGGTGGACAATGTCAACGCAGACTTGCTCCAAATCGCATCTGACTACTTCAAGTCTCGCTACAAGGTGGGAGAAAGTGAAGAAGAAGCTATCAAGCATTTGTCTATCTTGGAAGCTTGGTCTGATAATGATCCTGACTACAACAAAGATACTAAAGGTGCTCAACTAGCAATTGACAACAAGCTACGCTTCTCCTTGCTTTATTCATTCATGCGTAATCTATCTATCCGTAGCGGAGTAGAGCCAACGATTACAAATAGTCTAAATGACCGTTCTTCTGAAAAGAAAAATGGCGAACGGATGGCTAACTATATCTTTGTTCGGGCTCATGACAGTGAAGTACAAACCGTTATTGCCGACATCATCCGAGAAAATATTAATCCAAACACGGATGGTTTGACCTTTACTATGGATGAACTCAAGCAAGCCTTCAAGATCTACAACGAAGATATGCGCAAGGCAGACAAGAAGTATACGCAGTTCAACATCCCAACTGCTCATGCTCTCATGCTCTCCAATAAAGACTCTATCACTCGGGTCTACTATGGTGACCTCTATACCGATGATGGTCAATACATGGAGAAAAAATCTCCTTACCACGATGCTATCGATGCCTTGTTGCGTGCTCGTATTAAGTATGTAGCAGGTGGACAAGACATGAAAGTCACATATATGGGTGTACCTCGTGAGGCTGATAAATGGTCTTACAATGGTATTTTGACTTCTGTTCGCTACGGTACTGGTGCCAATGAAGCAACAGATGAAGGAACAGCAGAAACCCGTACCCAAGGGATGGCTGTTATTGCTTCTAACAACCCTAACCTGAAACTGAACGAATGGGATAAACTGCAAGTCAATATGGGAGCAGCCCACAAGAATCAATACTATCGCCCTGTGCTTTTGACGACCAAAGATGGCATTTCCCGCTATCTAACTGACGAAGAAGTGCCGCAATCACTCTGGAAGAAGACAGATGCTAATGGTATTTTAACCTTTGATATGAATGATATTGCAGGCTATAGCAATGTACAGGTTTCTGGATATCTGGCTGTTTGGGTACCAGTTGGCGCTAAGGCAGATCAGGATGCTCGTACAACAGCAAGCAAGAAGAAAAACGCTAGTGGTCAGGTCTACGAATCTAGCGCAGCCCTTGATTCTCAGTTGATTTACGAAGGATTTTCTAACTTCCAAGACTTTGCAACCCGCGATGACCAATATACCAATAAAGTTATTGCTAAAAATGTCAACCTCTTCAAGGAATGGGGAGTAACTTCATTTGAGCTACCACCTCAGTATGTATCTAGCCAAGACGGTACTTTCTTAGATTCTATCATTCAGAATGGTTATGCCTTTGAAGACCGCTATGATATGGCGATGAGCAAGAACAATAAATATGGTTCTTTAAAAGATTTGCTCAATGCTCTTCGTGCGCTTCACAGTGTTAATATCCAAGCCATCGCGGACTGGGTACCAGACCAAATCTATAACCTACCAGGTAAGGAAGTGGTAACAGCAACACGTGTCAACAACTACGGAACCTACCGTGAAGGTGCAGAAATCAAGGAAAAACTCTATGTAGCTAATAGTAAGACCAATGGAACTGATTTCCAAGGTAAGTACGGTGGCGCCTTCTTAGATGAGCTCAAAGCTAAATATCCAGAAATCTTTGAACGAGTACAGATTTCCAATGGTCAAAAGATGACAACAGATGAGAAGATTACCAAGTGGTCGGCTAAGTACTTCAATGGTACCAATATCTTAGGTCGTGGTGCTTACTATGTTCTTAAAGACTGGGCTAGCAACGACTATCTCACTAACAGAAATGGCGAGATAGTATTGCCTAAGCAATTAGTTAATAAGAATGCTTACACAGGATTTGTTAGTGATGCCAATGGTACTAAGTTCTATTCAACTAGTGGTTATCAAGCTAAAAATTCCTTTATCCAAGATGAAAATGGAAATTGGTATTACTTCGATAAACGAGGCTATCTTGTAACAGGTGCTCATGAAATTGATGGCAAGCACGTTTATTTCTTGAAGAATGGTATTCAACTTCGTGATTCTATCCGTGAAGATGAAAATGGTAATCAGTACTACTATGATCAAACTGGTGCCCAAGTTCTCAACCGTTACTACACTACTGATGGTCAAAACTGGCGTTACTTTGATGCCAAGGGCGTTATGGCTCGAGGTCTTGTCAAGATAGGAGATGGACAGCAATTCTTTGATGAAAACGGCTATCAGGTTAAGGGCAAGATTGTGAGTGCTAAAGATGGCAAACTTCGTTACTTTGACAAGGATTCAGGAAATGCTGTTATCAATCGTTTTGCTCAAGGTGATAACCCAAGTGATTGGTACTATTTCGGAGCAGATGGAGTTGCAGTGACAGGTCTTCAAAAGATTGGTCAACAAACACTTTACTTTGACCAAGATGGCAAGCAAGTCAAGGGTAAAATCGTGACACTTTCAGATAAGAGTA
>CAUSWL010000024.1:0-17212 GCA_963535345.1 uncultured Streptococcus sp. | reverse complement strand
AGCTAGCGACGGGTTCTTGGGTTACCTTTATTGATAGCGATGATTTCGTTACCCAAGATTACCTAGCTACTTTATTAAGTGCAGTTGAAGGGTTGAATGTAGGCTTTGTAATTGCTCCTCTACACCATATCAAAAATGGCATTGTAATAGACCTACCTCCACATTCTGGAAAAACAGAACTCTGGTCAACAGAAGAAACCATGAAGGAACTACTGATGACTACCAGAACATCATTTTTTCCAGTCGCAAAACTGTTTAAGAGAGACCTGCTTGCGGATGAAAAGTTTAATACCAATTATCACCTAGCTGAAGATGCTCTATTTTTAACTGAATTGCTACTAAAGACAAGATGCAGTTGCGTATTTATTGACAAACCTGTTTATTATTATGATCACCGTGAGGGAAGTGCAACAACATCTGTTAATCGACATGTATTTGACACGATAGAAGTTTATCAGCAAATAATTGCTCAAGTTTCACAAGCCTTCCCTAATTTAAAATACGAATTAATAAATAGAGAATGTTGGTCGTACATCACAGTTTACGATAAAATTATCTTTACTTCACGTGAAGAGTATCAAAAGGAGAAAGCCGAGCTGAGGACTTGGATTGTTCAGCATCGACACGAAATCTGGAAAGATGCTTATTTCACCACTTTTCGCAAGGTAGCAATCCTTTCACTTGTCATTTCTCCATGGCTATATAAGAAAATTGTTGGATTAAAAAACTAATATCATGAGAAGGAGTTGAAAATGAATTTTTCAAAAATGGATGAATACTTTGAAAAATCAAAACTATGGATTGCGTATCTATTTGTTTTCATTTCGATTTTAAGTATGAGTTCACTGGTTTATAAGATAGTAAATCCCCTCTACAAGGGATTGTCAGCGATTGTAGTGCTTTATATTTGCTATACCTTATTGTTTAAGTGGAAAGAAATCACAGCAGATCGCAAATTTCTATCCTTATTTGGACTCTTAGCTGGAAGTCATCTGCTATCAGCTATTTTCAATCGCTCTGGACATCTGATTGGAAATGTGATTGAAATCCTCTTCATGGTAACTTATGTTTTATTATTTACCATGTTACAATCAGGGCAACTTAAAAAATTATTTGACTGGATTGCCTATACGGTTCAAATTGTATCTTTTTCTTCAGCAATTTTTGCGTTTGGTTTATTGGTAAGTAGAGTCCTTATCCTATTTAAGATTGGTGAACAATCTTATTACTATGGTGTCATGAATGGACGTCTGTGGGGGATTGTCAATCCAAATGCTAGTGCGATATTTTCATACATTAGCATTATTTTGGCTATGTATTTGATCCATAAAGGAAGTAAATATTCTGTTTATCTTAAACTGAATAATGTGATTCAATTCGTTTACTTTGCTACGATGCAAAGTCGAGGAGCCTTACTTTCTTTACTTCTCATGATTGGACTCTATAGTTTCTTTGCTACTAGAGGGAGTATCGTTAAACGATTCCTCACTTTTATAGTTGCTGGTTTGCTGATTGCTGCAACTAATATTGGATTAAGCTATGTAACTTCAATCTATATCTCATCTGAAACTGCGACTGTCTTAGATTTAAACAATGGACAATCCTATGCTGAGACAGATTCATCTGTTACTAAGAAAAACGGTGAGCTCCATCTGATCGAAACAACACCAAGTGGTAGAACCTATATCTGGAAAAATGCCATCAAGATGGGAAGTGCCAAACCAATTTTTGGTTATGGTGTACGAAATGTTCCAGATTACTACACAGAATATTTCAGTAAATTTGAGATTCAAAACTCCCTTATTGGTGGGAATTTCCATAACATTTTTGTGACCATATTTGTCAGTTCGGGAGTTCTAGGTTTGGTATCCTTCCTTTTTGTACTGGCTTATGTCATCAAGCGCTTTTTAACGTATTTGATTGTTTCCAAGAAAAATACTGATAAATTGATCATGATCCTATTCTTTGGTATCTTGTTTGGTCAATTATTTGAAAGTCAGATTATGTATTCAACCAACTTTATTAATATCATCTTCTGGCTAGCGATTGGCTATGGACTCGTAGTCTGCAAACGGGATGAAGGAGTTCGGTACCAAGAAGTAACAGATATCAATGAAATTCAACAGATGGAACTTGGAATCATGGAGTATATTCATGAAGTTTGTCAGAAAATTGGTGTCAAGTATTTCTTAGCATATGGAAGTCTAATTGGTGCTGTTCGCCATCAAGGATTTATCCCTTGGGATGATGACATGGATATCTGCATGTTACGAGAAGATTATGAAAAATTGCAAGACTACCTTATCGCTAACCCTGATGAACGTTACGAGGTCATGTCTTATAAAAACAATCTCAACTATGTCTATCCCTTCATGAAAGTGCAGGATAACCATACCTACTTGCTAGAAGAAGATGTTCGCATCGATTCGAATATGGGAATCTATGTAGATATTTTCCCTGTGGATGGCTACGAGGATGACGTACAATTTAAAAACAAGATGACGAAACTGATAAAGAAACGTCAATTGAGTTGCTACACCTTCAAAGGCATTACCAATACGAAAAGTGTACTGAATTCACTGTTACGTTATGTGTCAGTTATTATTTTCTATTTCACCAATACGAACAAATACGTTGCCCAGATTGAAGAGCTTGCAAAATCCCGTAAAGTCTCAGATTATGAGCAAGTGGATTATCTTATCTACAAGGATATGAACAAACCAGTGTGGAGACGTGAATGGCTGGAACAAGTTACTACTGGAACATTTGAAGGTAAGGAATTTACCATTCCGAAGAACTATCATGAAATTTTGACCTCAGACTACGGAGACTATATGCAATTGCCACCGGTTGAACAAAGAGTATCTCATCATGATTTTAAATTATGGAAGATTGTTAAAAGGTCTAAATGACGGGATTGGGATTAAGAAACGTTTAAAAATATAGTCAAATTTAGGAGAATAGAACCTATGTCTGAAAGAACTTTAACTCTTGAAGAAATCAAGCAAGTAGAATTGGATATTTTAAAGTATCTACATGATCTTTGTGAACAACATCAAATCAAATACTTTATTGATTTTGGAACCTTACTAGGGGCTGTACGCCATAAAGGATTTATTCCTTGGGATGATGATACAGATATTTCCTTAGCGCGTGATGAATTTGAAAAACTGTACAAGGTTTTACAAAATGAAAATCATCCCTACTACAAATTGATTTCATTCAGAGAAACAAAGGGATACCCATACAGTTATATGAGAGTCTATGATGTAAGGACTCGTCGAGATGCTAACCTCGTAGACCCAACGGTTGTATTGGGAACTTGTGTTGACATTTTTCCATATGATGGTGTCGTCACAGAGGAAAGTGACCGTAAGAAAATGAAGCTCTACAAATATTTCATTCGCCTTTCCTCATTGAATTTTAAAGGGATCAAGTCTGAGAATGGTGGACTTAAGAACCTCCCTCGTTATATGGGATCAGCGATTTTCCGCTTAACTTCCCCACAGCTATGGAATCAAAAATTAGAGAATCTTGCTTTAAAGTATAGTGTAGAACAAGCAACAGATCTTACTTGTACTATCTATGACCCTTATTATCCAAATGGTATAAAAAAAGAATGGCTCTATGATTTGATTGATATGCCTTATGAAAACATTGTGGTCAAGGTTCCGAGAAAATACCATGAAATACTTGTCTACGAATTTGGAGAAAACTATATGACTCCACCACCTATTGAGCAACAAGTCCCAGGAGGGGATAAAAATTATTGGATTGATTAGATTTTTAAAAGTTGCTTATTGTTAAGATAAAGGAGTTTTCAAGGTGAAAAATAAATGGTTATTAAAATCAGTCAGCTATAGTGTTCTCGCATTCTTTCTATTACTGATTCAGTTATCGCAAGGAGTAGATGCAGATACCATCTCTGCAGGTTCGGGCAATCGTATCCATTTCATAAATACTAAAGCAAAATCTGGGAGTGATGCCATCCTTCTGGAAAGCAATGGTCACTATGCTTTGATTGATATGGGAGAAGACTATGATTTTCCTGATGGGAGTGACCCACGCTATCCAAGCCGCTGGGGAATTTCCATGAGAAATTATCAAGTATTGGAGGATCGATTGATTCGCCACTTGGATCAAATAGGTGTAAAAAAATTAGATTTTATTATAGGAACTCATGTTCATAGTGACCATATTGGTGGAGCAGACGAAATACTCAATCGATATCAAGTCGGTAAGTTTTATTTGAAAAAATATTCAGATGATCGGATCACAGCAAACTGGGGACTATGGGATAATCTTTTCAATTATGATAATGCTTTGAGAGCAGCTCAAAAACGAGGAGTTACACTTATCCAGAATATTTCAGATGAGGATAGTCATCTAAAATTAGGTGATATGGATATCCAACTCTACAACTATAAGAATGAATATGATGCTGAAGGAAATCTGAAAAAAGTTCGAGATGATAACTCGAACTCCATCGTTTCAGTAGTGACTGTGGCAGGAAAGAGAATCTATCTTGGAGGAGATTTGGATAATGCCGAAGGAGCAGAAGATAAGTTAGGTCCAGTTATCGGCAAGGTTGATATGATGAAATGGAACCACCATTATGATGCGACAATTTCAAATACGATTAATTTCCTTGAAAACTTATCACCAAAAATGATTATTCAGACAACTGGTGGAGATATTAATGTTGCTTCAACCAGAGAATACCTTCAGAAGAAAAATATTCAGGTTCTTCATGCTGCTAGCCAAACTCAAGATGCTACCGTTTTTGATATTAGCGATAAAGGATTTGCTAATGTTTCAAATACCTTCCCTGATATCCCTGTAGTTGACGAAAAATGGTATCAAGAAGATGGTTATTGGAAATATCGTTTGACTGACGGAGAAATGGCTATCGGCTGGAGAGAGATTGGCGGAGCCACTTACTTCTTTAATGGAAAAGGACAAATGCAAGCAGGTCGCTGGCTTCACCTTAACGACGACTGGGGAGAAAATGCCAAAGGGAATGATTACTATCTGAACCAAAATGGTAAAATGCAAACTGGTGGTTGGTTCAAACTAGATGACTCTTGGTATTATATCCAATCAAATGGTGCTAGACGATTTAGCGAGCTCTCTGAAATCGGAGGGAAAAAGTATCTCTTTGCAGCAGATGGGAAGATGCTAACAGGACATCAAGTCTATAATGGCAAGAAGATGTTCTTTAGCGAAAGTGGTGCACTCCAAACAGCAGGTAAGCCTTCAACTTGGCAAAAGATTGATTCAAATTGGTATTTCTATGATGAGGATGGGCTAAAGACCATCGGTAAAAAGAATATCAATGGAAGCACATACTACTTTAATCAAGAAGGTATCATGCAAACTGGCTGGGCCTTTGTTGATGGTCACTGGAACTATTTTGCAAGTTCTGGAGCTATGAAAACTGGTTGGGTCAAGGATCAGGAAACATGGTATTATCTGGATAAAGATGGCATCATGTTAACTGGTAGACAAGATATAAATGGTGTTCGTTACTATTTGAATGCTAGTGGTGCCATGCAGACTGGCTGGAAGTGGCAAGAAAATAGCTGGTACTTCTATACGAACTCAGGTGCTATGAAAACTGGTTGGTTGAAAGATAAAGAATCATGGTATTATTTGGATCCAGAAACAGGTATCATGGCTGTAGGATCTAAAGAGATTGACGGTAAGAACTATTTCTTCAGCTCAGCAGGTACTATGCAAGTTGGATGGCAGTGGTCAAATAATTCTTGGCATTACTACGCTACGTCTGGCGCACTCCAAACTGGTTGGTTGAAAGATGGTGATGCCTGGTATTATCTTGAAGGTAAGGAAGGCGTTATGTTAGTCGGCCTCCATCAAGTAGATGGTAAGCAATATTACTTTAGCAAATCTGGAGCCATGCAAACAAGCTGGAAATGGTTTGATAATCATTATCGTTACTTTGAATCAAATGGAGCTATGAAAACTGGCTGGATAAAATACAAAGGCGTCTGGTATTATCTAAATCCCGAAGATGGAATCATGTTGGTTGGCCTTCATAAAGTAAATGGTGATCATTATTACTTTGATGAATCAGGAGCTATGCAGACAGGTTGGAAACAGCTTGATGGTAATTGGTACTATTTCCAAGCTAATGGTTCTTTGTTGAAGAACGCAACAACACCTGATGGTTACAAAGTAAACGAAGAAGGTATCTGGAAACAGGCTGTTGCTGCTGTAAATAGCGAGGCAGTCAAGCCAGAACAGAAACAAGAAGCTAATTCCTCTATTGTTGAACAACCTAAACAAGATTCAAATCTAGAAGCCAACGCTTCTGAAAAGAAAGAAAACGAATAAAGAAAAAATCCCCTACTGGCAACTAATTTATCAGTAGGGGATTTTTTTAATTTCGTTTTAATTTAGCAAGTAAAAGGTTCAGTGCATAGTGGAGTGTTTTGTCTTTGGTAATAAAGAGGGTCAAGAGGTAATAGATACCACAAGTTGCCACGGTAGAAAGAACCATGAGAATCATATTAAAGTTTACTGTGTAGGAATTGATTTGGAAAATCATCTTGAAAATATAGAAGATTGGGATAAAACCAAGGGATATGAGGCTATAACGTGTTAAGGTTATAAAAATTTCTTTTAAACTAATCAGTTGGTGTTTCTTGATAAAATGAATTTCAAGTAAAACAACGATAGTTTCTGCGATAATGGTCGTAGCGATGTAATACTCAGGTGCAAAAATATTATTGAAATACAAGATGCTATTTAATAGTATATTGGCACCACCACCAAGGAAGTAGAAGGCAGTTAAGCGATTTTCATGGTCGTTGATAAAGATAATCTGTTTACCAAGAATCAACTCAATAGCCCAAATGATGGTACGAAAAGCGAAGACGCTAGTTACGATACCCGCTTCAAGATATTTTTCAGAAGAATAAATAACAGTTGCGTACCGTCCCAATATCATAATCCCGATACTAGTTGGAACCATAAGGAAATAGAATAAGGATGCCGCTTGATTCACGAGATAATTATAGGACTTGTAATCCTTTTTACCGAGATAGTAGCCAAGGCGTGGAATACTGACGTTGATAGCTCCACTCAAGACACTGGCAATCAACATGACGATACTATAGGCAATTGTATAATAAGAAATGTAGTTTTCATCTGGTCCCTTGGTGATAAACATTCTATCTAGCAAGGTATAAAGCATATTAGCATTTGCTAAGAGAAGCATAGTGAAGAGCGGTTTAGAAGCTTTAGCTAATTCGACGAAACCAATCTTAACAAAAGAAACTTCTCTCTTAATCCAAAGAAAACTGAGCAGGTAGTTGAGGATAGTGGTCGCTGTCATAACGATAGCATAAGGAACAATATCATCTGCCGTTTTAACAAAGGCGAAGATAGCGACCAGCATGGTAATTCGAATAATTAACGTTTTGTAGAGGATGAAGGCATAGTTTTCATAAGCCTCGTTCATCCATTCGATATTGAGAAATTGGAAGAGTGCTTGGGCTCCTAGGATGTAGTAGAGAACTTTCAGATTCTCAATGCTGGTGTCAAAGAAGATAATGAGGAAGTAGATACCAGTGGTCAGGAGGGAAGTGAAAACCGAGATATAAAACAACTTAGAAAAGACGTAGTTGATTTTATTCTTGTCATCCTTGACCTTACTAATAGCTCGAATCCCGTAGTTGTATATTCCAAAGGCAGCTAGTGGAATAACGAAACTTGCCCAGGTATTGGCTGTATTGAAATAACCGTAATTGGATTTGCTGAGAATCCGCGTCAGATAAGGATTGGTTATCAGTGGAAAAACGATATTGAGAACATTGACTAGTAAGCTAGCCAGTGCATTAACTTTTATATTTTTCATTGTACTTTCTTTCTTGTTTTGTAAAATGGTCTCTAGTATTATATCACATTCTCGCTTCATTCTTTTGATAAAATCGTAAAAATCTAGTATAATAGATAGAACTGAAAGTATGAGGTTACTAGCAATGAAAATGAAACAAATTAGTGATACAACTTTGAAAATCACGATGTCTTTAGAGGATTTGATGGATCGTGGCATGGAGATTGCTGACTTTCTCGTTCCTCAAGAAAAAACAGAAGAGTTCTTTTATGCTATCTTAGATGAGTTAGAGATGCCTGAAAGCTTTCTGGATACAGGCATGTTGAGCTTCCGTGTGACTCCAAAACCTGATAAGGTAGATGTCTTTGTAACCAAATCAAAGATTGACCAAAATCTAGATTTTGAAGACTTATCGGATTTACCAGATATGGAAGAATTGGCCCAAATGTCACCAGATGAGTTTATTAAAACCTTAGAAAAGAGCATCGCAGACAAAACCAAGGATGATATCGAAGCCATTCAATCTCTAGAGCAAGTCGAAGCTAAGGAAGAAGAGCAGGAACAGGCAGAACAAGAAGCTGTGAGCAAGAAAGAACCTTACATCTATTACATCCTTTCTTTCGCAAAATTAGCTGATTTGGTGGCTTTTGCCAAGACAGTGACTTTTGAGATGGAAACTTCTGAACTCTACAAGATGAATGAGCGCTATTATTTGACCATTTTAGTGGATATTGAAAATCATCCAAGTCCATATCCAGCTTGGCTTTTGGCCCGTATGCGCGAGTTTGCGGATGATAGTGACATCAATCGTTCAGTCTTGCAAGAGTATGGCCAAGTCTTGATGAATCACGATGCCGTGCTCAATCTGCAAAAGATTGGATAATCATTTCTGGAAAGCTATTTCTAGATTTTAAGAAGAGCGAATCGTCTGGTTCGTTTTTTCTTTTCTAGACTGAAATAGTGATTTACTATAATAGGAATTTTCATAAAATTCTGTTATAATGGCTATAATAGAAAATTTCGAGGAGACAAACATGACAGTTAAAATTGCTTTACTAGGATTTGGTACCGTTGCAAGTGGTGTGCCTTTCCTCCTAAAGGAAAATGGAGAAAAAATCAATCAATCAGCACATTCAGATATTGAAGTTGCTAAGGTATTGGTCAAGGATGAAGATGAAAAGAACCGCTTGCTTGCTGCAGGAAATGACTTTAACTTTGTAACCAATGTGGATGACATTTTGTCAGACCAAGACATTACCATCGTAGTGGAATTAATGGGTCGTATCGAACCTGCTAAGACCTTTATCACTCGTGCCTTGGAAGCTGGGAAACACGTTGTTACTGCTAACAAGGACCTTTTGGCTGTCCATGGAGCAGAATTGTTAGAAATCGCTAAAGCTAATAAGGTAGCACTTTATTACGAAGCAGCAGTAGCTGGTGGTATTCCAATTCTTCGTACTTTGGCAAATTCATTAGCGTCTGATAAAATCACGCGCGTGCTTGGAGTAGTCAACGGAACTTCTAACTTCATGATGACCAAGATGGTGGAAGAAGGATGGTCTTACGATGATGCTCTTGCGGAAGCACAAAGACTAGGTTTTGCAGAAAGTGACCCGACAAATGACGTAGATGGGATTGATGCAGCCTACAAGATGGTTATTTTGAGCCAATTTGCCTTTGGCATGAAGGTTGCCTTTGACGATGTGGCTCACAAGGGAATCCGTAATATCACACCAGAAGATGTAGCTGTAGCTCAAGAGCTTGGTTATGTAGTGAAATTGGTTGGTTCTATCGAGGAAACTCCTTCAGGTATTGCTGCAGAAGTGACTCCAACCTTCCTACCTAAAGCACATCCACTTGCCAGTGTGAATGGGGTAATGAACGCAGTCTTTGTAGAATCTATCGGTATTGGTGAATCTATGTATTACGGACCAGGTGCGGGTCAAAAACCAACTGCAACAAGTGTTGTAGCGGACATTGTCCGTATCGTTCGTCGCTTGAATGATGGTACTATTGGTAAAGACTTCAACGAATATAGCCGTGACTTGGTTTTGGCAAATCCTGAAGATGTTAAAGCAAACTACTATTTCTCAATCTTGGCACCAGACTCAAAAGGTCAGGTCTTGAAATTGGCTGAGATTTTCAACGCTCAAGATATTTCCTTCAAGCAAATCCTCCAAGATGGCAAAGAAGATGACAAGGCGCGTGTTGTGATTATTACACATAAGATCAATAAAGCCCAGCTTGAAAATGTTTCAGCTGAATTGATGAAGGTTTCAGAATTCGACCTCTTGAATACCTTCAAGGTGTTAGGAGAATAAGATGAAAATTATTGTACCTGCAACCAGTGCCAATATCGGGCCAGGTTTTGACTCGGTCGGTGTAGCTGTAACCAAGTATCTTCAAATTGAGGTTTGTGAAGAACGGGATGAGTGGTTGATTGAACACCAGATTGGCAAATGGATTCCACATGACGAGCGTAATCTCTTGCTCAAGATTGCCTTGCAAATTGCGCCAGACTTGCAACCGAGACGCTTGAAAATGACCAGTGATGTTCCCTTGGCGCGTGGTTTGGGTTCTTCTAGCTCTGTTATCGTTGCTGGGATTGAACTAGCTAATCAACTGGGCAAGCTCAACTTATCTAACCACGACAAATTGCAGTTGGCGACCAAGATTGAAGGGCATCCTGACAATGTGGCACCAGCTATCTATGGAAATCTTGTTGTTGCGAGTTCCGTTGAAGGTCACGTTTCAGCAATCGTGGCTGACTTCCCCGAGTGTGATTTTCTAGCTTATATTCCTAACTATGAATTGCGCACTCGCGACAGCCGTGGTGTCCTTCCTAAGAAATTGTCCTACAAGGAAGCTGTTGCAGCTAGTTCTATCGCCAATGTGGCCGTTGCAGCCTTGTTAGCAGGAGATATGGTGACAGCTGGACAAGCAATCGAGGGGGACCTCTTCCACGAGCGTTATCGTCAAAGTCTGGTCCGTGAATTTGCGACGATTAAGCAAGTAGCTAAAGAGAATGGTGCCTATGCAACCTACCTCTCTGGTGCTGGGCCAACAGTGATGATCTTGGCTTCTCATGACAAGATGCCAGCGATTAAGGTAGAATTGCAAAAGCAATCTTTCAAAGGCAAACTTCATGATTTGAAAGTTGATACCCAAGGTGTCCGTGTCCAAACAAAGTAAAGAAATAGAAGATAGGATGGGGAAACTCTCGACCAGAGGGCTTCCTGTCCTTTTTTTGAAAAGAAGTTTATACTCAATGAAAATCAAAGAGCAAAGAAGCTAGCCACAGGTTGCTCAAAACATGGTTTTGAAGTTGTAGATGAAACTGACGAAGTTAGCTCAAAATACTGTTTTGAGGTTGCAGATATAAGCTGACGTGCTTTGAAGAGATTTTCGAAGAGTATTAGTTAAAAACTTGATAAAGGAGAAATAAAGATGGCAGAAATTTATCTAGCAGGTGGTTGTTTTTGGGGCCTAGAGGAATATTTTTCACGCATTTCTGGAGTGCTAGCAACCAGTGTTGGCTACGCTAATGGTCAAGTCGAAACGACCAATTACCAGTTGCTCAAGGAAACAGACCATGCAGAAACGGTTCAAGTGATTTACGATGAGAAGGTAGTCTCACTCAGAGAAATTTTACTTTATTATTTCCGTATTATTGATCCATTATCAGTCAATCAACAAGGGAATGACCGTGGACGTCAGTATCGGACTGGAATTTATTACCAAGATGAAGCTGATTTGCCAGCTATCTACACAGTGGTGCAGGAGCAGGAGCGCATGATTGGGCGAAAGATTGCAGTAGAGGTGGAGAAACTACGTCATTACATTCTGGCTGAAGACTACCATCAAGACTATCTTAAGAAAAATCCTTCGGGTTACTGTCATATCGATGTGACCGATGCTGAGAAGCCATTGATTGATGCCTCTAACTATGAAAAGCCTAGTCAAGAGGTGTTAAAGGGCAGTTTATCTGAAGAGTCCTATCGTGTTACCCAAGAAGCTGCTACAGAGGCTCCATTTACCAATGCCTATGACCAAACCTTTGAAGAAGGGATTTATGTAGATATTACGACAGGTGAGCCACTCTTTTTTGCCAAGGATAAGTTTGCCTCAGGTTGTGGTTGGCCAAGTTTTAGTCGTCCGATTTCTAAGGAATTGATTCATTATTACAAAGATCTGAGTCATGGAATGGAGCGAATTGAGGTTCGTTCTCGGTCGGGGAATGCTCACTTGGGTCATGTTTTCACAGATGGACCGCGTGAGTTTGGTGGCCTCCGTTACTGTATCAATTCTGCTTCCTTGCGCTTTGTGGCCAAGGATGAGATGGAAGAAGCAGGATATGGCTATCTACTGCCTTACTTAAACAAATAAAACAGAGAGGGTGGGTGCTTCCCACTTTCTTCATTTCCAGAATAAGAATAGAAGGGATTTATGAAACACCTATTATCTTACTTCAAACCCTATATCAAGGAATCCATTTTAGCTCCCTTATTCAAGCTGTTAGAAGCTATTTTTGAGCTCTTGGTTCCCATGGTGATTGCTGGGATTGTTGACCAATCCTTGCCCCAAAGAAATCAAGGTCATCTATGGATGCAGATTGGCCTGCTCCTTATTTTTGCAGTGATTGGTGTTGTAGTGGCCTTAATAGCCCAGTTCTACTCAGCTAAGGCTGCGGTTGGATTTGCCAAAGAATTGACAGACGATCTTTATCGTCATATTCTATCTTTACCTAAGGACAGCAGAGACCGTTTGACAACTTCTAGCTTGGTCACTCGCTTGACTTCGGACACTTACCAGATTCAGACTGGTATCAATCAATTCTTGCGTCTCTTTTTACGAGCGCCTATTATCGTTTTTGGAGCCATTTTTATGGCCTATCGAATCTCAGCTGAGCTGACTCTCTGGTTCTTGGTCATGGTTGTCATTTTGACCATTGTTATTGTAGGGCTCTCTCGACTGGTCAATCCTCTCTACAGCAGTCTGAGAAAGAAAACGGACCAACTGGTTCAGGAAACACGTCAGCAATTACAAGGGATGAGAGTTATTCGTGCTTTTGGTCAAGAAAAACGAGAGTTACAGATTTTTCAAACCCTTAACCAAGTTTATGCAAGATTGCAAGAAAAAACAGGTTTCTGGTCTAGTTTATTACCCCCTCTGACCTATATGATTGTTAATGGAACCCTCCTTATTATTATCTGGCAAGGCTATATTTCTATTCAAGGAGGATTGCTAAGTCAAGGTGCTCTCATTGCCCTTATCAACTATCTCTTGCAGATTTTTGTGGAATTGGTCAAGCTAGCCATGCTGATAAATTCTCTCAATCAGTCCTATATCTCTGCCAAGCGAATCGAGGAAGTTTTTGCTGAGGCTCCAGAAGATATTTTTTTAGAATTAGAGAAAAAGCAAGTTACCAGCAATCAGATTTTACAAGTCCAAGAATTAACCTTTACCTATCCTGATGCGGCCCAGCCTTCTCTGAGAAACATTTCCTTTGATATGAATAAAGGGCAGATACTTGGTATCATCGGGGGAACTGGTTCTGGTAAGTCAAGCTTGGTGCAAGTCTTACTTGGTCTTTATACAGCAGACAAGGGTAGCATTGACCTTTATCGAAATGGACGTAGTCCTCTTAACCTTGAGCAGTGGCGGTCTTGGATTGCCTATGTACCCCAAAAAGTTGAACTTTTTAAAGGAACTATTCGTTCCAACTTGACTTTGGGTTTCAATCAAGAAGTGTCTGACCAGCAACTCTGGCAGGCCTTGGAGATTGCGCAAGCTAAGGATTTTGTCAGTGAAAAGGAAGGACTTTTGGATGCCCTAGTTGAGGCAGGAGGTCGAAATTTCTCAGGCGGACAAAAACAAAGGCTATCTATTACCCGAGCAGTCTTGCGCCAAGCTCCATTTCTCATCTTAGATGATGCGACCTCGGCCCTCGACACCATTACCGAGTCCAAGCTCTTGAAAGCTATTAGAGAAAATCTGCCAAATACGAGCTTAATCTTGATTTCTCAACGGACTTCGACACTTCAGATGGCTGACCAGATTCTCCTCTTGGAAAAAGGTGAGTTACTAGCTGTTGGCAAGCACGAGGAATTGATGAAGACTAGCCAAGTCTATCGCGAAATCAATGCATCCCAACATGGAAAGGAGGACTAGCATGAAACGACAAACTGCAAACCAGACGCTCAAACGTTTGGCCGTAGATTTAGCAAGCCATCCCTTCCTCCTTTTCCTAGCCTTTCTAGGAACTATTGCCCAAGTTGGCTTGTCAATTTACCTACCTATTCTGATTGGACAGGTCATTGACCAGGTCCTTGTGGCTGGTTCTTCACCAGTTTTTTGGCAGATTTTCATCCAGATGATTTTGGTAGTCATAGGAAATACTCTGGTACAATGGGCCAATCCTCTTCTTTATAATCGCCTAATCTTCTCTTATACTAAAGATTTACGAGAGCGAATCATTCATAAACTCCATCGTTTACCGATTGCTTTTGTGGATCGGCAGGGCAGTGGAGAGATGGTTAGTCGTGTGACTACAGACATAGAACAGCTGGCAGCCGGCTTGACCATGATTTTTAACCAATTTTTCATTGGTGTTTTGATGATTTTGGTTAGTATTCTAGCCATGCTCCAAATTCACCTCCTCATGACCCTCTTGGTCTTGTTGTTGACGCCACTGTCCATGGTGATTTCACGCTTTATTGCCAAACGTTCCTATCATCTCTTTCAGAAGCAAACAGAGACCAGGGGGATTCAGACTCAGTTGATTGAAGAATCGCTTAGCCAGCAGACTATTATCCAGTCCTTTAATGCTCAGACAGAGTTTATCCAAAGACTGCACGAGGCGAATGGCAACTACGCAGGTTATTCTCAGTCAGCCATCTTTTATTCATCAACGGTTAATCCTTCAACTCGCTTTGTCAATGCGCTCATTTATGCGCTTCTAGCTGGAGTAGGAGCTTATCGTATCATGATGGGTTCAACCTTGACCATCGGACGTTTAGTAACTTTTTTGAACTATGTTCAGCAGTATACCAAGCCCTTTAACGATATTTCTTCAGTGCTAGCTGAGTTGCAAAGTGCTCTCGCTTGCGCAGAGCGCGTTTATGCTGTCTTAGAAAGTCCAGAGGTGGCTGAAACAGGTAAGGAAGTCTTGACCAGTGACCAAGTCAAGGGAGCCATTTCCTTTAAGCATGTTTCTTTTGGATACAATCCTGAAAGGATCTTGATTAAGGATTTGTCTATCGATATCCCAGCTGGTAGCAAGGTAGCCATCGTTGGTCCGACAGGTGCTGGTAAGTCAACTCTTATCAATCTCCTCATGCGTTTTTATCCTATTAACTCGGGAGATATCTTGTTAGATGGGCAATCCATTTATGATTATACCCGAGCGTCATTGAGACAGCAGTTTGGCATGGTACTCCAAGAAACCTGGCTCAAGCAAGGAACCGTTCATGACAATATTGCCTTTGGAAATCCTGACGCCAGTCGGGAGCAGGTGATTGCTGCCGCCAAAGCAGCCAACGCAGACTTTTTCATCCAACAGTTGCCACAGGGCTACGATACCAAGTTGGAAAATGCAGGAGACTCTCTCTCTGTCGGTCAAGCCCAGCTCTTGACCATCGCCCGAGTCTTTCTAGCTATTCCAAAGATTCTTATCTTAGACGAGGCGACTTCCTCCATCGATACACGGACAGAAGTGCTTGTTCAGGATGCCTTTGCCAAACTCATGAAGGAGCGCACAAGCTTTATCATTGCTCACCGTTTGTCAACTATTCAGGATGCGGATTTGATTCTTGTCTTGGTAGATGGCGACATTGTTGAGTATGGGAACCATCAGGATCTCATGACTAGAAAGGGCAAGTATTACCAAATGCAAAAAGCAGCAGCTTTTAGCTCTGAATAATCCTTTCTATTTTGAAATCTTATGGACAAAAAAAGTTGCCTTCGGGTGACTTTTTTGTTACAATAGCTAGAAAAAATCAGGGTCTTAGAAGGAGAAAACAATGAAAGTCTATCAGCATGTAAATATCGTGACTTGTGACCAAGATTTCCATGTTTATTTGGATGGAATCTTAGCAGTTAAGGATTCTCAAATTGTCTATGTCGGTCAAGAGAAGCCAGAGATTTTAGAGCAAGCTGAGCAGATTATAGACTATCAGGGAGCCTGGATTATGCCTGGTTTGGTTAATTGCCATACCCATTCTGCTATGACAGGTTTGCGAGGGATCCGGGATGATAGTAATCTCCATGAATGGCTCAATGATTATATTTGGCCAGCAGAAGCAGGATTTACTCCCGACATGACTACCAAGGCGGTCAAAGAGGCTCTGACGGAGATGCTCCAGTCAGGGACAACAACCTTCAACGATATGTATAATCCCAATGGTGTGGATATTGAGCAAATTTATCAGGCAGTCAAGGCCTCTAAGATGCGTTGTTATTTCTCACCAACCCTTTTTTCTTCAGAGGCAGAATCAACTGCTGAGACTATGAGCAGAACCCGAGCCATCATAGAGGAAATCTTAGGATATGAAAATCCAAATTTCAAGGTTATGGTAGCCCCTCATTCTCCCTACAGCTGTAGTAAAGACTTGCTGGAAGCGAGTTTAGATATGGCAAAAGAGCTGAATATTCCTATCCATATCCATGTGGCGGAGACCAAGGAGGAGTCAGGAATAATCCTGAAACGATACGGCAAACGCCCTCTCGCCTTTCTAGAAGAACTAGGTTACTTAGATCATCCGTCTGTCTTTGCTCATGGGGTCGAGCTAAACGAACGAGAAATTGAACGTTTGGTAACCTCTCAAGTGGCTATCGCCCACAATCCTATCAGTAACCTCAAACTGGCCTCAGGGATCGCTCCCATCATCCAACTGCAAAAAGCAGGAGTAGCAGTGGGGCTTGCGACAGACTCGGTTGCTTCCAATAACAATCTAGATATGTTCGAGGAAGGACGGACAGCAGCCCTTCTTCAAAAGATGAAAAGTGGAGATGCCAGCCAATTTCCTATCGAAACAGCCCTTAAGGCACTGACAATCGAAGGAGCTAAGGTTCTAGGAATGGAAAAGCAGATAGGAAGCCTAGAAGTTGGCAAGCAAGCGGATTTTCTGGTCATTCAACCACAAGGAAAAATCCATCTTCAACCTCAGAATAATATGCTCTCGCATCTAGTCTATGCAGTCAAATCCAGTGATGTTGATGATGTTTATATCGCTGGAGAACAGGTGGTTAAGCAAGGCAAAGTTTTGACAGTAGAGATTTAAAAAAATTTAAAAAAAGTTTGCAAAAATCTTGCATTCTTTTTTTGTCTATGCTATACTTATATACGGTTTGAAA
>CAUSWL010000023.1:0-18644 GCA_963535345.1 uncultured Streptococcus sp. | reverse complement strand
GATAATAGAGAATAAGAGGAAGAAAAATGGCATTTGAAAGTTTAACAGAACGTTTACAGAACGTCTTTAAAAATCTACGAAAAAAAGGAAAAATTTCTGAGGCTGATGTCCAGGAAGCAACCAAAGAGATTCGTTTGGCCTTGCTGGAAGCCGACGTTGCCTTGCCTGTTGTGAAGGACTTTATCAAGAAGGTTCGTGAACGTGCAGTCGGACACGAGGTCATTGATACACTCAATGCAGCCCAACAGATTATCAAAATCGTTGATGAGGAATTGACAGCTGTTCTAGGTTCTGATACGGCAGAAATTATCAAGTCACCAAAAATTCCAACCATTATCATGATGGTCGGTTTGCAGGGGGCTGGTAAAACGACATTTGCTGGTAAATTGGCTAATAAACTCAAGAAGGAAGAAAATGCACGTCCTTTGATGATTGCTGCGGATATTTATCGTCCAGCTGCCATCGACCAGTTGAAGACACTTGGACAACAGATCGATGTGCCTGTTTTCGCTCTTGGAACAGAAGTACCAGCTGTTGAGATTGTTCGTCAAGGTTTGGAGCAAGCGCAGGCCAACCACAACGACTATGTTTTGATCGATACGGCAGGGCGTTTGCAGATTGATGAGCTCTTGATGAATGAGCTTCGTGATGTTAAGGCCTTGGCTCAACCAAATGAAATCCTGCTCGTCATTGATGCCATGATTGGTCAGGAAGCGGCCAATGTTGCGCGTGAGTTTAATGCTCAGTTGGAAGTGACTGGGGTTATTCTTACCAAGATTGATGGGGATACTCGTGGTGGTGCAGCTTTGTCTGTTCGTCACATCACTGGAAAACCAATCAAGTTCACTGGTACGGGTGAAAAGATAACAGATATTGAAACCTTCCACCCAGATCGTATGTCAAGTCGTATCCTTGGCATGGGGGATATGCTGACCTTGATCGAGAAAGCATCTCAAGAATACGATGAGCAAAAAGCTCTTGAAATGGCTGAGAAGATGCGTGAGAACACCTTTGACTTCAATGATTTCATTGACCAATTAGATCAGGTGCAAAATATGGGGCCAATGGAAGACTTGCTCAAGATGATTCCAGGTATGGCTAACAATCCTGCCCTTCAAAATATGAAGGTGGATGAGCGCCAGATTGCGCGCAAACGTGCCATTGTGTCTTCTATGACACCTGAAGAACGCGAAAACCCTGATCTGTTAAATCCAAGTCGTCGCCGTCGTATCGCTGCTGGTTCTGGAAATACCTTTGTCGAAGTCAATAAATTTATCAAGGACTTTAACCAGGCCAAACAGCTCATGCAAGGTGTCATGTCTGGGGATATGAACAAGATGATGAAGCAGATGGGAATCAACCCAAATAACCTTCCAAAAAATATGCCAAATATGGGAGGGATGGATATGTCTGCCCTTGAAGGCATGATGGGACAAGGTGGAATGCCGGATATGTCAGGTCTCGGAGGAGCAGGCATGCCAGATATGAGCCAGATGTTTGGTGGCGGACTCAAAGGTAAAATCGGCGAATTTGCCATGAAACAGTCTATGAAACGTATGGCCAACAAAATGAAAAAAGCGAAGAAAAAACGTAAATAAAAAATGAAAGCAGAAGTGCTACCTAAAAAAGAACTCTGAATCCGATTCAGAGTTCTTTTGTGTTTGATTGGTTTATTCCCACTCAACAGTTGCAGGTGGTTTACTTGTAATATCGTAGACGATACGGTTAACGTGGTCAACTTCATTTACGATACGAACTGAGATTTTCTGGAGAACTTCCCAAGGAATCTTGGCAAAGTCAGCTGTCATACCATCGATAGAAGTGATCGCACGAATGGCGATGGTGTAGTCATAAGTACGACCGTCACCCATAACACCGACTGAACGAACGCCTGTGTTGACAGTAAAGTATTGCCAGATATCGCGGTCAAGACCAGCTTTAGCGATTTCTTCGCGAAGGATAGCATCAGACTCACGAACAGTTTCTAGTTTTTCTTCAGTGATTTCACCCATGACACGGATAGCAAGTCCTGGTCCTGGGAATGGTTGGCGCCATACGATGTGGTCTGGCATACCAAGCTCTGTACCGAGAGCACGGACTTCGTCTTTATAAAGAGTGTTCAATGGTTCAATCAATTCAAACTGCATATCTTCTGGAAGTCCACCAACGTTGTGGTGTGACTTGATAGTTTGAGCAGTATCAGTTCCAGACTCAATCACGTCAGTGTATAGTGTTCCTTGAGCAAGGAATTTCACATCTTTTAGCTTACTTGCTTCGTCATCAAAGACATAAACAAACTCGTTTCCGATAATCTTCCGTTTTTGTTCAGGGTCAGAAACACCTGCAAGTTTATCAAGGAATCGTTTAGCAGCATCTGCCTTGACGATATTCAACCCAAACTTACCACCAAGCATGTCCATAACTTGGTCTGCTTCCCCTTTACGGAGAAGACCGTGGTCAACAAAGATACAGATCAATTGATCGCCGATTGCTTTCTGGAGAAGAACGCCAACGACAGAAGAGTCAACACCACCTGATAGGCCGAGAAGAACACGCTTGTCACCTACAGTCTCACGGATTTTCTTGATCTGCATATCGATGAAGTTGTCCATTGACCAGTCGCCTTTAGCCTGACAGATGTTAAGGGCAAAGTTGCGAAGGATATCATTCCCGTATACAGAATGGCGAACTTCTGGGTGGAATTGAATACCATAGATGTGCTTGTCAGGGTTTTCAATAGCTGCATAAGGACAGTCAGCAGAAGTTCCAGTACGAACGAAATCAGCTGGAATCTCTGTAACAGCATCGCCATGGCTCATCAAAACAATCTGTTCTTCAGGAGTCCCTTCAAAGAGGGCAGAAGTGGTATGGGTAAGTGGTGATTGGCCATACTCGCGGTTACCAGCATCACCTGCAGGTACAACTTTTCCTCCAAGTTTATGAGTTAAAAGTTGCATACCATAGCAGATTCCCAAAATTGGAATGCCCAGTTCAAAAATTTCTTGGTCAATATCAAATGAACCATCTTCGTATACAGAGTTTGGTCCACCAGAGAGGATGATCCCTACAGGGTTAATCGCACGAACCTCTGCGGCTGAGATTTTGTGACTTTTTAGCTCTGAAAAAACACCAATTTCACGAATACGACGTGAAATCAGCTGGTTGTATTGGCTACCATAGTCCAGCACGATGATTTTTTCGACATCTTGCAAGTCAGTTGAAATGTTGCTCATCTTTTTCCTTTCTCAAAAGAAATATCTTTTTCAATATTCTATCACAAATAGGGGCGAATTACCAACTAAACAAGGCAAAGTTTGACTTTTTATTAGCAAATACGGTACAATGGAGAAAATAAAGAAAAGAAGTGAGAATCATGTTACCAGCTTATATGAAAATCCACGATCAGATCAAGAAGGATATAGATGAGCATCATTGGAAAATCGGAGAGAGACTTCCAAGTGAGCGAGATTTAGCTGAACAGTTTCAAGTTAGCCGGATGACATTACGCCAGGCTATCTCTCTCTTGGTTGAGGAAGGAGTTTTGGAGCGTCGAGTAGGAAGTGGGACTTTTGTCTCTAGCACTCGTGTCCAAGAAAAAATGCGTGGGACAACCAGTTTTACGGAGATTGTCAAATCTCAGGGGAAAGTTCCTTCTAGTCAACTCATTTCTTACAGAAGAACCATTCCAAATGAGCAGGAGGTCGCAAAGCTAGGGATTACTCCGACAGAGAATATTATCCGTATGGAACGGGTGCGTTACGCTGACCAAGTTCCGCTAGTCTATGAAGTCGCATCCATTCCTGAGAAATTTATTAAGGATTTCAAAAAAGAAGAAATCACCAGTCATTTCTTCCAAACCTTGCAGCAACATGGCTATCGGATTGGCAAATCCCAACAGACCATTTATGCAAGATTGGCTAAGGAAAAAATTGCTCACTATCTAGAAGTTGAAAAGGGGCATGCCATTTTAGCCTTGACTCAGGTCTCTTATCTTGAAGATGGGACGGCTTTCGAGTATGTAAAGAGTCAATACGTGGGCGAACGCTTTGAATTTTATCTTGAAAATAACTAGTCTAGAAAGGCTAGTTTTTTGTTTTAGAAAAGATTAGAATTGTCAAAACAATCTGCCTAGGCTTGATTTTATCGCTTATTTACTATAAAATGAGAAGGAAAAACGTCAAACTTTTATATTGCAAATAGGAGAAAAAATGACAAAAACATTAAAACGTCCTGAGGTTTTATCACCTGCAGGAACTTTAGAGAAGCTGAAAGTAGCTGTTCAATATGGTGCGGACGCAGTCTTCATCGGTGGACAGGCCTATGGTCTTCGTAGCCGTGCAGGAAACTTCACCTTTGAACAGATGGAAGAAGGCGTGCAGTTTGCTGCTAAGTACGGTGCCAAGGTCTATGTGGCTGCTAACATGGTTATGCACGAAGGAAACGAAGCTGGTGCTGGAGAATGGTTCCGTAAGTTGCGTGACATCGGGATTGCAGCAGTTATCGTGTCAGATCCGGCCTTGATTATGATTGCAGCAACAGAAGCACCAGGTCTAGAAATCCACCTTTCAACTCAAGCCAGTGCGACCAACTATGAAACTCTTGAGTTCTGGAAAGAACTTGGTCTAACTCGCGTGGTTTTGGCCCGTGAAGTTTCAATGGAGGAATTGGCAGAGATTCGCAAACGTACAGATGTTGAGATTGAGGCCTTTGTCCATGGAGCCATGTGTATTTCCTACTCAGGTCGCTGTACGCTATCAAACCACATGAGTATGCGTGATGCCAACCGTGGTGGTTGTTCACAGTCTTGCCGTTGGAAATACGATCTCTATGACATGCCCTTTGGTCAAGAACGCAAGAGTCTTAAAGGTGAAATTCCAGAAGAATTTTCGATGTCAGCCGTTGACATGTCCATGATTGACCATATTCCAGATATGATCGAAAACGGTGTAGACAGTCTCAAGATTGAAGGTCGTATGAAGTCTATTCACTATGTTTCAACAGTTACCAACTGCTACAAGGCAGCTGTAGATGCTTATCTCGAAAGTCCTGAGAAATTTGAAGCTATCAAACAAGACTTGGTGGATGAGATGTGGAAGGTTGCCCAGCGTGAATTGGCAACAGGTTTCTACTACGGTACGCCGTCTGAAAATGAACAGTTATTTGGCGCACGTCGTAAAATTCCTGAATACAAGTTTGTCGCTGAAGTGGTTGCTTATGATGATGCGACCCAAACGGCAACCATTCGTCAACGAAATGTCATCAACGAAGGCGATCAAGTTGAGTTTTATGGACCAGGTTTCCGTCATTTTGATACTTATATCGAAGATCTTCATGATGCCAAGGGCAATAAAATCGACCGTGCTCCAAATCCAATGGAACTCTTGACCATTAAGGTTCCTCAACCTGTGCAAGCTGGGGATATGGTTCGAGCTCTCAAAGAAGGTCTTATCAATCTCTATAAGGAAGACGGGACAAGTGTCACAGTTCGTGCCTAGATAAGGAAAAGTGAATGATTCAAGTGCAAGGATTGTTGGTAGATAATGAAAGCAGATGTGTTCACTATCATGGTGAAAAGGATATTATTTCCCTCCAGTGCTATGAGTGTAAAAAATACTATGCTTGCTATCAGTGCCACAATGCTATAGAAACGCATTTGTTTTCACCTTACCCCTTGACGCTTGCGGAGGATCGACCGATTTTATGTGGGGCTTGTATGAGGACAATAACATTTCAAGAATATCAAAAACAAATAGCCTGCCCTTATTGCAAATCTCCATTTAATCCAGGGTGTAAACAACACTATTCCTACTATTTCAAATAAAATGAATCTATCCAAGTTCTAAACTTGGATTTTTCAATTTATTTCGGAAAATATAGAGAAAGTGGAAACACATTTCATCATAAAATGAGAAACTTATCTATACAGTGGTATAAAAATAGCAAAAATAAAAATAAATCATCTGAAACGCTTCCAACGTAAGTAAAAAGTTGACAAAAACAAATTTTAGGACTAAACTAAGTAAGTAAATTTTAAATAAAAGGAGAATTCATCATGAATTTAACATTTTTCGGTCTATGTCTTGCCTGTATGGGTGTATCTCTTGCAGAAGGATTTTTGATGAACGGTTTGTTCAAGTCTGCAGCACGCCAACCAGACATCATCCCACAATTGCGTAGTTTGATGATCATGGGGATTGCCTTTATCGAAGGAACATTCTTTGTAACCTTGGCGATGTCATTTGTCATTAAATAGACAACTCTATTTAGAAATGGAGGTGTCAAACCATGGAAGAAAGTTTGAATCCAACCGTTAATATTGGACCAATATCCTTTGATTTGACCCTGCTTGCCATGTCTCTTGTAACTGTTTTGATGGTTTTTGCCTTTGTCTACTGGGCAAGTCGTAAAATGACCATCCGTCCAAAGGGCAAACAAAATGCTCTTGAGATGATTTACGACTTTGTGATTGGTTTTACCAAACCAAACATTGGAGAATCATACATCAAGGATTATTCCTTATTTCTGTTTTCTCTATTTCTGTTTATCTTGGTTGCCAATAATATCGGCTTAATGGCAAAAGTACAAACAACAAACGGTTATAACTTGTGGACTTCCCCAACAGCCAACCTTGGATACGATTTATCCCTATCATTCTTGATCACTTTGATCGCCCATGTAGAAGGAGTTCGTCGTAGAGGCGTTAAAGAATATTTGAGAGCATTTGTTACACCTGGCTTTATGACTCCGATGAACATTTTAGAAGAGTTCACCAATTTTGCTTCCTTGGCGATTCGGATCTACGGAAATATTTTTGCCGGTGAGGTCTTAGCTGGATTGCTATTAGCCTTGTCACAAAATGCTTTGTATTGGTATCCTTTTGCCTTTATCGCAAACATGTTATGGACAGCCTTTTCAATTTTCATTTCATGTATTCAGGCTTATGTATTTACCATGTTGTCATCTATGTACATTGGTAAAAAAATAAATGAAGGGGAAGAGTAAGTAGAGGAGGATTAGAAGATGGATTTAACTATTAGTACCATTATCGGTGACTTTATTCTTATCGCTGGTTCCTTCCTTTTATTGATCTTTTTAGTGAAAAAATATGCTTGGGGAAATATTTCCAGCATCTTGGATGAACGTGCTGAAAAGATTTCTTCAGATATTGATGGTGCCGAGGAAGCCCGTAAAAAGGCTGAGGAACTAGCTAACAAACGTGAAGCTGAGTTAGCAGGTAGCCGTACCGAAGCTAAAACGATTATCGAGAATGCAAAGGGAACTGCTGAGAAAAGTAAAGCCGATATTTTAGCCGAAGCTAAACTTGAAGCAGGGCGCTTAAAAGAAAAAGCCAACCAAGAAATTGCGCAAAATAAAGCTGAAGCTTTACAAAGTGTTAAGGGCGAGGTGGCAGATTTGACAGTTAGTCTAGCTGGGAAAATCATCTCACAAAACCTTGACAGTCATGCCCATAAGGAACTCATTGATCAGTATATCGATCAGCTAGGAGAAGCCTAATGGACAAGAAAACAGCAAAGGTAATTGAAAAATACAGCATGCCTTTTGTCCAATTAGTGATTGAAAAAGGAGAAGAGGACCGGATTTTTTCAGACTTGGATCAAATCAAGCAAGTCGCAGAAGAAGCGGGCTTACCCTCTTTTTTAGCTCAGGTGGCAGTTGATGAGTCAGATAAGGAAAAAACAGTTCGTTTCTTTCAAGACTCTGTGTCACCTTTAATGCAAAACTTTATTCAAGTTCTGGTTTACAATCACAGAGCAAATCTTTTTTATGAAGTAATTGCAGATTGTTTGAATCGCCTTGAAAAAGAGACCAATCGTTTTGTTGTCACGATTTCTTCAGCCCATCCTTTAACAGATGAACAGAAGGAACGTCTGCTCCCATTGATAGAGAAAAAAATGTCTCTGAAAGTGCGGAGCGTCAAAGAACAAATTGATGAAGGACTCATTGGTGGTTTTGTCATTTTTGCTAATCACAAGACAATTGACGTGAGTATTAAACAACAACTTCGAGTTGTTAAAGAAAATTTGAAATAGAAAGTGGTGTTCTTTTGGCAATTAACGCACAAGAAATCAGCGCTTTAATTAAGCAACAAATTGAAAATTTCAAACCCAATTTTGATGTGACTGAAACAGGTGTTGTAACCTATATCGGGGACGGTATCGCGCGTGCTCACGGTCTTGAAAATGCCATGAGTGGAGAGTTGTTGATTTTTGAAAACGGCTCTTATGGTATGGCTCAAAACTTGGAGTCAACAGATGTTGGTATTATCATCCTAGGTGACTTTACAGATATCCGTGAAGGCGATACAATCCGCCGTACAGGGAAAATCATGGAAGTCCCAGTAGGTGAAAGTCTGATTGGACGTGTTGTGGATCCGCTTGGTCGTCCAGTTGATGGTCTTGGAGAAATCCACACTGATAAAACTCGTCCAGTAGAAGCGCCAGCTCCTGGTGTTATGCAACGTAAGTCTGTATCAGAACCATTGCAAACTGGTTTGAAAGCTATTGACGCCCTTGTACCGATTGGTCGTGGTCAACGTGAGTTGATTATCGGTGACCGTCAGACAGGGAAAACAACCATTGCGATTGATACAATCTTGAACCAAAAAGGTCAAGATATGATCTGTATCTACGTAGCGATTGGACAAAAAGAATCAACAGTTCGTACGCAAGTAGAAACACTACGTCAGTACGGTGCCTTGGACTACACAATCGTTGTGACAGCCTCTGCTTCACAACCATCTCCATTGCTTTTCCTAGCTCCTTATGCTGGGGTTGCCATGGCAGAAGAATTTATGTACCAAGGTAAGCATGTTTTGATCGTTTATGATGATCTTTCAAAACAAGCGGTAGCTTATCGTGAACTGTCTCTCTTGCTTCGTCGTCCTCCAGGTCGTGAAGCATTCCCAGGGGATGTTTTCTACCTTCACAGCCGTTTGCTTGAGCGCTCAGCTAAAGTTTCTGATGAACTTGGTGGTGGATCAATTACTGCCCTACCATTTATCGAGACACAAGCAGGAGATATCTCTGCCTATATCGCAACCAACGTGATTTCTATCACTGATGGACAAATCTTCCTTGGTGATGGTCTCTTCAATGCAGGTATTCGTCCAGCCATCGATGCGGGTTCATCTGTATCTCGTGTAGGTGGTTCTGCACAAATCAAAGCCATGAAAAAGGTTGCTGGTACACTTCGTATCGACCTTGCTTCATACCGTGAGTTGGAAGCCTTCACTAAGTTTGGTTCTGACTTGGATGCGGCAACACAGGCTAAGTTGAACCGTGGACGTCGTACAGTTGAAGTCTTGAAACAACCTGTTCACAAACCATTACCTGTTGAGAAACAAGTAACCATTCTCTATGCTTTGACACATGGTTTCTTGGATACTGTTCCAGTAGATGATATTGTTCGTTTCGAGGAAGAGTTCCATGCCTTCTTTGACGCTCAACATCCAGAGATTTTAGAAACCATTCGTGATACAAAAGACTTGCCAGAAGAAGCAGTCTTGGATGCTGCGATTACAGAGTTTCTCAATCAAACCAGCTTCCAATAAGAATAGAGGTGTCAGATGGCAGTATCTCTAAATGATATTAAAACAAAAATCGCCTCAACCAAAAATACGAGTCAAATCACTAATGCCATGCAAATGGTATCGGCTGCCAAGTTAGGTCGCTCTGAAGAAGCAGCGCGCAACTTCCAAGTTTACGCTCAGAAAGTTCGTAAGCTTTTGACGGATATTCTGCATGGTAACGGATCTGGTGGTTCAACCAATCCGATGCTCATCAGTCGCCCAGTTAAGAAAACAGGCTATATCGTTATTACTTCAGACCGTGGCTTGGTTGGAGGTTATAATGCTTCCATCCTTAAAGCCGTTATGGAGTTGAAAGAAGAATACCATCCAGATGGTAAAGATTTTGAGATAATCTGTATCGGTGGTATGGGAGCTGATTTCTTTAAGGCTCGTGGTATTCAGCCAATCTATGAACTACGTGGCTTGGCAGATCAACCTAGTTTTGATGAAGTTCGTAAAATTATTTCAAAAACGATTGAGATGTACCAAAACGAACTTTTTGATGAATTGTACGTCTGCTACAACCATCATGTCAATACTCTCACAAGTCAAATGCGTGTGGAACAAATGCTTCCGATTGTTGACTTGGATCCAAATGAAGCGGATGAAGAGTATAGCTTGACCTTTGAGTTGGAAACGAGCCGTGATGAGATTCTAGAGCAGTTGTTGCCACAGTATGCCGAAAGTATGATTTACGGGGCTATTATCGATGCCAAGACAGCTGAGAATGCTGCAGGTATGACCGCCATGCAAACGGCGACTGATAATGCCAAGAAGGTCATCAATGATTTGACAATCCAGTATAACCGTGCTAGACAGGCGGCGATTACACAAGAAATTACAGAAATCGTAGCGGGGGCTAGTGCCTTAGAATAAGGCTTTGCCTCCCTCGTATCAAAATGAACTTATACTCAATGAAAATCAAAGAGCAAACTAGGAAGCTAGCCGCAGGCTGTACTTGAGTACGGCAAGGCGACGCTGACGTGGTTTGAATTTGATTTTCGAAGAGTATTAGGACCTAGTTGAACTAGGAACCGACAGTATCTTATATAGAATAGGAGAAGGAGATGAGTTCAGGTAAAATTGCTCAGGTTATCGGTCCCGTTGTAGACGTCTTGTTTGCAGCAGGGGAAAAACTTCCTGAGATTAACAATGCACTTGTCGTCTACAAAAATGACGAAAGAAAAACAAAAATCGTCCTTGAAGTAGCCTTGGAGTTGGGAGATGGTATGGTCCGTACTATCGCCATGGAATCAACAGATGGTTTGACTCGTGGAATGGAAGTATTGGACACAGGTCGTCCAATCTCTGTACCAGTAGGTAAAGAAACTTTGGGACGTGTCTTCAATGTTTTGGGAGATACCATTGACTTGGAAGCTCCTTTTACAGAAGATGCAGAGCGTCAGCCAATTCATAAAAAAGCTCCAACTTTTGATGAATTGTCTACCTCTTCTGAAATCCTTGAAACAGGGATTAAGGTTATCGACCTTCTTGCCCCTTACCTTAAAGGTGGTAAGGTTGGACTTTTCGGTGGTGCCGGAGTTGGTAAAACCGTCTTAATCCAAGAATTGATTCACAACATTGCCCAAGAACACGGTGGTATTTCAGTATTTACCGGTGTTGGGGAACGTACTCGTGAGGGGAATGACCTTTACTGGGAAATGAAAGAATCAGGCGTTATCGAGAAAACAGCCATGGTATTTGGTCAGATGAATGAGCCACCAGGAGCACGTATGCGTGTTGCCCTTACTGGTTTGACAATTGCTGAATACTTCCGTGATGTAGAAGGCCAAGACGTGCTTCTCTTTATCGATAATATCTTCCGTTTCACTCAAGCTGGTTCAGAAGTATCTGCCCTTTTGGGTCGTATGCCTTCAGCCGTTGGTTACCAACCAACACTTGCTACTGAAATGGGTCAATTGCAAGAGCGTATCACATCAACCAAGAAGGGCTCTGTAACCTCTATCCAGGCTATCTATGTGCCAGCCGATGACTATACTGACCCGGCGCCAGCAACAGCCTTTGCTCACTTGGATTCAACTACAAACTTGGAACGTAAGTTGGTACAGTTGGGTATCTACCCAGCCGTTGATCCGTTGGCTTCAAGCTCTCGTGCCTTGGCACCTGAGATTGTTGGTGAGGAGCACTATGCAGTTGCTGCGGAAGTCAAACGTGTCCTTCAACGTTACCATGAATTGCAAGATATCATTGCTATCCTTGGTATGGATGAACTTTCTGATGAAGAAAAGACTTTGGTTGCACGTGCCCGACGTATCCAGTTCTTCTTGTCTCAAAACTTTAACGTTGCCGAACAATTTACTGGTCAACCTGGTTCTTATGTGCCAGTAGGGGAAACAGTTCGTGGCTTTAAGGAAATCCTTGAAGGAAAACATGACCAGTTACCAGAAGATGCCTTCCGTGGTGTCGGTTCAATCGAAGACGTCATTGCTAAGGCAGAAAAAATGGGATTTTAAGAGGTGATCTATGGCTCATTTAACTGTCCAGATCGTGACACCAGATGGCCTCGTCTATGATCACCATGCCAGCTTTGTATCGGTACGAACTCTGGATGGTGAGATGGGGATCTTGCCACGACATGAAAATATGATTGCGGTTTTAGCGGTTGATGAAGTGAAGGTAAAACGTATCGATGATGATACTCATGTGAACTGGATTGCAGTGAACGGAGGAATTATCGAGATTGCTAATGATATCATTACTATTGTAGCAGACTCAGCAGAGCGTGCTCGTGATATTGACATCAGTCGTGCAGAACGTGCGAAACTTCGAGCTGAACGAGAAATCGAAGAAGCTCATGACAAGCATTTGATTGACCAAGAACGTCGTGCAAAAATCGCATTGCAACGTGCTATCAACCGTATCAATGTCGGAAATAGACTATAAAAAAATGAACTTGAAACTCAAGTTCATTTTTTTTAATGTGGGAAGTTGATGCAGACTCCTTCAGGGACATGGAAGTCGTTAGAAAGCTCTGCAAGACGACCACTTTTAGGATTGCGCTTAAAGACGGTTGCGTTATCAGAATCTTGATGAACAGCAATGAGAAACTCTTGATCAGGACTCAGGTCGAAATCACGTGGATTTTTACCATGGCTTGGTACAATCTCTAATAATTCCAAGCTACCATCAGCGAGGATTGTATAGACTGCAATGGAATCATGACCTCGGTTGGATGCATAGAGGTATTTGCCATCTTTTGAAAGACGAATGGCAGCAGTAGCATTAAAGCCTTCGTATCCATCTGGTAAGGTTGAAATAACTTGCATGCGTTCAAATTCACCAACCCCATCATAAATCAAGACCTCTATCGTACTATTAAGTTCGCAGATGAGATAGGCAATCTTATAGTGATGGTGGAAAACGATGTGGCGAGCACCTGCTCCAGCTTGGCTATGATAAGTATAGAGTTTACTTAGTTTTCCTTCTGGACTGACATCGTAGGTCGTTACTTCATCCGTACCTAGATCACATGTGACGAGATACTGGTCAGGTGTTAGATCTGTAAAGTGGACATGAGGAGAAGTTTGATTTTCATGAGGACCTTGTCCACTATGCTGAACTAGATCCGTTTGGATAAGGCTACCATCCGTTTGACGTTTATAAACCAGAACTTGACCCCTATGATAGTTGGCCCCATAAACGAGACCACGCTTTTCATCCACTGCCACATAACAATGGGGAGCGCCTTCTTCAACCACATGATTTAGCAAAGCGCCATCTGTCTTGTAAGCAGCGATTCCGCCTAAGCCATCCTGACTCCCTACGGTGTATAAGTGTTGCTGTTGGTCAAAGGCAAGGTAGGTTGGACTTGGTTCAGCAGCAAAGAGTTCAAGATTTTCAAGCTGGCCTGTTTCTGTATCAAAATCTGCCTTGTAAATCCCTTTAGATAAGCGACGAGTGTAAGTTCCAAAATAAACAGTTTCTTTCATGTCCATACCTCTTAATAATGATAAGTTCATTATACCACAAAATGGCAGTCATGAAGCACTAGATTCATTCATGTAAGCACTTTAAAAAAGAGTTATTTTAGTCTAAAAATGGTATAATGAGAGAATGACAGAAAGGATGTATTTATGGAACATAAAGAGAAACATTTTAGCCTATCTTGGTTTTTTAAGTGGTTTTTAGATAATAAAGCCATCACTGTATTTTTAGTAACCTTGTTACTGGGGCTAAATATTTATATTCTAAGTAAGATTAGTTTTATCTTTTTACCGGTATTGGACTTTTTAGGGGTTGTCATGTTGCCAGTTATTTTATCTGGTTTACTTTATTACCTCCTCAATCCGATTGTGGACTGGATGGAGAAGCACAAGATCAATCGTGTTCTTGCCATTAGTATTGTTTTTGTCATTATCGGACTCTTTATCATTTGGGGATTGGCAGTCGCAATTCCTAATCTGCAACGTCAAGTCTTAAATTTTGCGAAGAATGTGCCGACATACCTGGAAGATGCTGATAAGGTGATCAATGACCTTGTAACCAAACGCTTGCCAGATGATTTTAGACCACAGTTGGAGCAGGTTCTTTCCAATGTTTCTAGTGAGGCGACCATGTGGGCCAGCAAAATCTCTTCTCAAGCTGTTAACTGGGTTAGCGCCTTTATCAGTAGCGTTTCCCAGGTCATTGTTGCGGTTATTATCGTACCCTTCATGCTCTTTTATCTTTTGAGAGATGGGAAAGGCTTGCGAGATTACCTGACTAAATTCATCCCAAACAAGTTAAAAGAACCTGTCGGACAAGTTTTGTCAGATGTTAATAAACAGTTGTCAAACTATGTTAGAGGGCAGGTTACAGTTGCTATTATCGTGGCAATTATGTTTATTATCTTCTTTAAGATTATTGGTCTCAGATATGCTGTGACTCTTGGTATTACGGCTGGTATCCTCAATCTAGTACCTTACTTGGGTAGTTTTCTAGCGATGTTGCCTGCTCTGGTTTTGGGCTTAATAGCGGGGCCTGTCATGCTTTTGAAAGTGATTATTGTCTTTATTGTTGAACAAACGATTGAAGGTCGCTTCGTTTCTCCACTTATTTTAGGTAGTCAGCTAAACATCCATCCGATAAATGTCCTCTTTGTTCTCCTAACTTCAGGATCCATGTTTGGTATTTGGGGAGTCTTGCTGGGAATTCCTGTCTATGCTTCTGCCAAGGTCGTTATCTCAGCTATCTTTAACTGGTATAAAAAAGTCAGCGGTCTGTATGAAGAAGAAGGGGAGGAAATCAAGAGTGAACAATAGTCAACGCATGCTCCAGGCTTTGGATGAACAGGATTTAACCAAAGCGAATCAGTTTTTTCACAAAGCCCTCGAAACAGATTCAAGTGAGGTTCTCTATGAACTAGCAAGCTATCTAGAGGGAATTGGCTTTTATCCTCAAGCGAAAGAAATTTACCAACATATCGTTTCAGAATTTCCAGAAGTGAATCTGAACTTAGCCAGCATTGCTAGCGAGGATGGCAATGTTGAGGAAGCCTTTGCTTACCTTGAGGAAATCACACCCGAAAGTGACTGGTACGTGTCGGCTTTGGCCTTGAAGGCTGACCTCTATCAGTTGGAAGGATTGACAGATGTAGCGCGTGAAAAGTTACTGGAAGCCTTAAATTACTCAGATGATGCCTTATTAGTTTTCGGTTTGGCTGAGTTGGATAGCGAGCTAGGGAATTATCAGGAAGCGATTCAGGGCTATGCTCAATTAGACAATCGCTCTATCTATGAGCAAACGGGTGTCTCAACCTATCAGCGAATTGGCTACGCTTATGCCCAGTTAGGTAAGTTTGAAGCTGCAACTGAATTCTTAGAAAAAGCTTTAGAATTAGAATACGATGACCAAACTGCCTTTGAACTGGCTAGTCTTTACTTTGACCAAGAAGAGTATCAAAAATCTGTTCTTTACTTTAAGCAGATTGATACCATTTCACCTGATTTTGAAGGATATGAATATGGTTATAGTCAAGCTTTGCATAAGGAACATCAGGTGGAAGATGCACTTCGTATCGCTAAACAAGGTTTGGAGAAAAATCCATTTGAAACTCGGCTCTTGCTTGCTGCTTCACAGTTTTCGTATGAATTGCATGATCCTAGTAGTGCAGAGCAGTTTCTCCTTACTGCCAAAGGAGATGCAGAGGATACAGAAGAAATTTTCCTTCGCCTTGCAACCATTTATATGGAACAAGAACGGTTTGAGGACATTATCGGTCTCCAAAGTCAAGAACCTGAAAACCTCCTGACCAAGTGGATGATTGCCCGTTCTTATCAGAAAATTGAGGATTTAGATAGGGCCTATGAACTCTATCAACAACTATCGTCTGACCTCAAGGATAATCCTGAATTTCTGGAGCAGTATACTTATCTCCTACGTGAATTGGGATATTTTGAAGAAGCCAAAGTGCAAGCTGAAGCTTATTTAAAACTCGTTCCAGATGATGTTCAAATGCAAGAACTCATAGAGACACTTTAAAAGTTATCTTTCTAAAAGAACGTATCCGTCAATTAGGCAGATACGTTTTTTTGGAATAATAGAATTTTTTTACAAAAACCCTTGCTAAATTGTTTATTTATGCTATAATAGGAACAATAATTTTTAGGAGGTGCAGTATGTCTTATATGTTTGAGATATTACCAAGTTTATTGAACGGTGCAAGTATGACACTTCAAGTCTTTGCTCTGGTCTTGATATTTTCAATTCCTTTAGGTATTGTCGTTGCCTTTGCTTTGCAAGTTCGCTGGAAACCCCTCCATTATCTCATTGACCTTTATATTTGGGTGATGCGAGGGACTCCCTTGCTCTTGCAATTAATCTTTATTTACTATGTTCTCCCTAGCATTGGGATACGTTTAGATCGTTTGCCTGCTGCTGTGATCGCTTTTGTATTGAACTATGCTGCCTACTTTGCTGAAATTTTTCGTGGAGGGATTGAAACCATTCCAAAGGGGCAGTACGAGGCTGCTAAGGTCTTGAAGTTTAGACCATTTGACACAGTGCGCTATATTATTTTGCCTCAGGTTACAAAGATTGTCTTACCGAGCGTCTTTAATGAAATTATGAGTTTGGTCAAGGATACTTCATTGGTTTATGCCCTTGGGATTTCAGATTTGATTTTGGCAAGTCGGACAGCAGCCAATCGAGATGCCAGTCTTGTTCCTATGTTTTTAGCTGGAGCGATTTATTTGATTATGATTGGTCTTGTAACCATTGTAGCGAAAAAACTTGAGAAGAAGTACAGTTATTACAGATAGGAGTATTGCTATGTTAGAATTACGAAACATTAACAAGGCCTTTGGTGGCAAACAAATCTTAACCAATTTCAGCCTATCAATTCCTGAAAAGCAAATCCTTGCAATCGTAGGTCCATCAGGAGGCGGAAAGACAACCCTATTACGTATGCTAGCTGGACTGGAAACCATCGATTCGGGGGAAATCTACTATAACGGCGAATCGCTAGCTATAGACGAACTAGAAAAGCGCAATCTTCTGGGATTTGTTTTCCAAGATTTTCAACTCTTTCCGCATTTGTCAGTTCTAGATAACTTAACTCTGTCGCCTATAAAAACAATGAGCATGGAGAAGGAAGTTGCTGAGAAGAAGGCGCGTGGTTTATTAGAACAACTTGGGTTAGCTGGGCATGCAGATGCCTTTCCATTCTCACTTTCAGGTGGGCAAAAACAACGGGTGGCCTTAGCACGCGCTATGATGATAAACCCAGAAATTATTGGATATGATGAGCCTACATCAGCTTTAGATCCAGAATTGCGATTAGAAGTAGAAAAACTTATCCTTCAAAATAAAGAGCGTGGGATGACTCAGATTGTTGTGACCCACGATCTTCAGTTTGCAGAAAACATTGCTGATCAGATCCTTAAGGTTGATCCAAAGTAGGACTAGGAGGTGCCTATGAAGAGAAAGAAAATTGCCCTTGTACTTGCTCTGTTCTTTAGCTTCTTCCTGACGGCTTGTACTCAGAAGGCAAGTGATCCAAATCAGGATAATTGGGCCAAATATCAAAAACAGGGAAGCATTACCATTGGCTTTGACAATACCTTTGTTCCCATGGGATTTGAGGAAAAGAATGGCCAGTATGCAGGTTTTGATATTGACCTAGCCCAAGCTGTCTCTGAAAAGCTAGGAATTCAGATTAAATTTCAACCCATCGACTGGGATATGAAAGAAACCGAACTACAAAATGGTACCATTGATGCCATCTGGAATGGCTATACAGCTACAGATGAACGGAAAGAGAAGGTTGCTTTTACCATTCCTTACATGGAAAATCAACAAGTTTTGGTCTCTAAAAAGTCTCAAAATATCCACTCAATTCAGGATATGACTGACAAAGTTTTAGGGGCCCAGGCAGGATCTTCTGGCTATTTGAATTTTGAAGGACAACCAGAACTACTCAAGAATCGAGTGAAAGATCAGAAGGCCAATCAATACCAAAGTTTCAATGAAGCCTTAATTGATTTGAAAAATGACCGGATTGATGCCTTGTTGATTGACCGGGTATATGCCAATTATTATCTCCAGTCTGAAGGAATATTAAATGACTACAGTGTCTTTTCAGCTGGATTTGAAAGTGAAGCTTTTGCAGTGGGTGTTAGACCTGCTGATAAAACTTTGCTAGCTGCTTTGAATCAAGCCTTTATCTCACTATACCAAGAAGGAAAATTTCAGGAAATCAGCCAGAAATGGTTTGGGGAAGATGTAGCCACCAGTCAAGTTAAAAATCAAGAATAAGAAAAGAGATTGAGTTTTTTATCAGTCTCTTTTTGTATCGAAAAATCCTCTGGCAAGTACCAGAGGATAAGGGTTTATACTCAATGAAAATCAAAGAGCAAACTACGAAGCTAGCCGCAGGCTACTCAAAACACTGTTTTGAGGTTGTAGATAAGACTGACAAAGTCAGGAACATATATCTACGGCAAGGAAATGCTGACGTGGTTTGAAGAGATTTTCGAAGAGTATTATTTCATTGTTGGGAAAAGCAATACATCACGGATAGTAGTTGTATCAGTGAGGAGCATGCAGAGACGGTCGA
>CAUSWL010000022.1:0-18935 GCA_963535345.1 uncultured Streptococcus sp. | reverse complement strand
ACTAAAAAGGTCCTGTGGACCTTTTTTGCCCGAGCCTTAAAATCGAAAAGCGAGGTAGAAATCAAACTCTTCGAGTTACTGATTTCTGTTTTGCTCCCTATATTGCCCAATCTCCGTTACGGAAGACTGGGACGCGGGTGCCGTCTTCTCGGATGCCGTCGATATTCATTTGGCTTGAACCGATCATGAAGTCGACGTGGACGTCTGAGCGGTTGAGGCCGGCTGCTTCGAGTTCTTCTTCTGTGAACTCTGCGCCACCTTCTACACTGGTTGCATAGGCTGCTCCGATGGCCAAGTGGTTAGAGGCATTTTCATCGAAGAGCGTATTGAAGAAGGTAATGCCTGATTGGGAAATTGGGCTTGGATCTGGTACGAGAGCACATTCACCTAAGGCACGCGCTCCCTTGTTTTTGAAGACCAAATCTTTCATGACTTGATCGCCTTTTTCTGCGGTGATATCTACGATTTCTCCATTTTCAAAGGTCACTTTGATGCCTTCGATGATGTTTCCATTGTAGCTAAGCGGTTTTGTAGACGTTACATAGCCTTCTGCGCGACGGAAGTCAGGAGCTGTGAAGACCTCTTCTGTCGGCATGTTTGGCAAGAAGCTTTCGCCTTGGGCATTGATGGCTCCGGCAGATTCCCAGACGTGGTTTTTCGGCAAGCCAAGAGTCAAGTCAGTTCCTGGCGCAGTGTAGTGAAGGGCTGAGAATTGTTCCTTATTCAGTGTATCTGCCTTGCTCTTGAGAATAGCAGCATGCTCTTCCCAAGCCTTGACTGGATCTTCCTCATAGACTCGGCAAGTCTTGAAGATTTGATCCCACAGGAGATCCACTGCTTCTTCATCGCTCGCCGCATTTGGGAAGACTTTTTTCGCCCATTCTAAACCTGCTGCTACAGCAACAGTCCAGCTGACCTTGTTAGACTGAGTGGCGATGCGCATTGGTTTCATGGCAATGCCCAAAGCCTTGGCAGAGGCAGAAAGCTTCTCTGCATCGACACCATTTAAGGCACCTGGATCAGATGAACGCACACCCAAGCGACTGGCCTTGTGTTCCAAGAGGTAGTTCATTTCCGCAATCTTGTAGTCCGGTACATTGTCCAAGCGATCCATCGGTGCATGGAGGAATTTCTCCCGGGTAGTGAAATCATCTGCCCATTGGACAATAACTTCGTGCGCACCCAAAGCATAGGCTTCCTTCACAATCAAGTGGGCCAATTCTCTTTGTTCCACATCAATGTTCAAGACCAAGGTATGGCCAGGTTGCACGTTGATGCCGTTCGCCACTAACAATTTAGCGTATTTTTCGAGGTTTTCTTTAAAATTTGGTAAAACCATTGTTTTCTCCTTCATAAGTGAATGATCTCCTCCTAGTATACCATAAGTCCATGCAAAAAGAGAGTGGGACAGAAATTGGTAATTCGTTAGAATTCGATTTCGTCGTCCCACCTCCGCACAGTTGAGTAGGGCTGTAAAAGCTGATGAAATCAGCGTAGTAGAGCCCACTCAACCACTGCGTCTTGCTCTACAATCCAAAAACAATTGAGAGGCTAGGACTTTTGTCCCAGCCTCCTTTTTCTTGTTCCTTCTAGCTTAAGGAAGAACATAGCCTTGATCATCCACGGTATGGGGTTGTTCAGAATTACTATTCTCTCTCAAAGCTTCCAAATCTTGATCCAAAATGGAATTGTAGTCTGTACTTCCTTCACGGGTTACCCGAGTTGATACTTGGCGCAAGAGTTTTTCATTGAGATTGCGAACCCAGCGACCATTACTATGGTCATTGGCACGCATATAATTCCCTTTCACAATCTCTCCATAAAGAGCTTCATTGACTTGGTAGCCTTGCTTACGCAGTCCCAACAGACCGATCTCAACGATCTCATCTGGGCTGTAGTCTTCAAAATCAAATGTAGTCGGGATCCGGCTTTGCAGACCTGAATTGACCTGCAAGAAGTCGTGCATCTCTTTCGTATAACCGGCAAAGATTATAACGATATCGCGACGGTGGTCCTCCATAAATTTGAGGACTTCATCCAAAGCTTCCTTCCCAAAATCATCATTTGAACCGGTAAAGAGGGTATAGGCCTCATCGATAAAGAGGACCCCACCCAGTGCACTTTCTAGGACTTCGCGCGTCTTCAAGGCTGTTTGACCTTGGTAGCCTCCAACCAGATTGCTCCGGGATACTTCGATGAACTTCTTCTGCTTGATAACCCCCTTTTGGAAGAGGATATTACCCAAAATGCGGGCCACAGTCGTTTTCCCTGTACCGGGATTTCCAAGAAAGAGGGAGTGCAAGGTCGTATCTTCAACGATGCCACCTTGTTCAGCCCGTTTTTGGTTGAACTCAGCCATGGCCACGAATTGTTCAACTTGCTCTTTCACCTTAGCAATTCCAACCAATCGGTTGAGGGCAGCCATCCCATCTTCTTCCTTGTCGGCTCCTGCTTGATACTTACCTTGGTTAAGGACAGCATCGATATCGCTATTGAGGATGGTCTCAATATCGTCAGAACCTTGGGCCACCACCCGATCCGCCATGGTCTTGGTCAATTGCTCATCCAAGTTACGGATCCAGCGACCATTGCTCTTATCTAGTGAGCCATCATAAGCCCGCTTAACATGCCGCGCATAGTAATCCCGGTCTTCTAGTTTGTAGTCTCCTTTGCTTAGGATCATTTCACCTAGTTGGACAATCTCATCTCCTGTGAAATCTTCAAAGATGAAATTATTTGGCACCCGAGAACGAAGGCCTGGATTGGTTTTTAAGAACTCCTCCATTTCCTTGGTATAGCCGGCAAAGATAATCATGATGTCGTCACGATTGTCCTCCATAAATTTGAGGATGGTATTGATCGCCTCGATCCCAAAGTCCGCACCGCTGTCCTTTTTATCCAAGCTATAGGCTTCATCAATAAAGAGGATGCCTCCTCGCGCTTTTTCAAGCAGGGCTTGGGTCTGTTCAGCTGTTCCTCCAATATTTGAAGAGATCAGATCGGACTCCGTTGCTTCCACGAAACGGAATTCTTCCCCTGAGAGGACACCTGCATCAAAGAGCACTTGTCCCAATAGACGGGCCACAGTGGTTTTCCCTGTACCAGGATTTCCCATAAAGGCAGCATGAAGGGTTTGTTTTTCAGGAGCCTTGCCACTGGCGATTCGTTTCTTGTTAAATTCCACCATGTTGATCATTTTCTTGATCTCATGTTTGACTTTTTCAAGACCAATCAGGCTATTGAGTTCTTGAAGAGCATCTTGTTTCTTCTCTGGTCCAGAGTCTCTTGCGGTAGTTGGAGCCACCGTTGCATCCGTCGCTTGTCCCGTAGGAACGACTTGCGCATTGCCCTTGGCCACTTCTCTACCAACAAGATAATCACAGTCATCCTCAATTTCCTTGGTCAGATCACGCGCATCCCCTTGCTTATAGGTCATGGTGCCCACCTTCGCAAAGGCTCCACCTTGAAGCCGTATATTGGGATCCGCAATCTTATGACAAATCATATGCTCAGCCATCAGCACACCATCATCAAAAACTCCAAATGAAATGGTTTCGGCATTCTCATTCAAGAAGGTTGTTTCTCCAGTCAGGGAAGCAAAGGATTCTTCATAGACGCATAAAAATTCTGAAAATGTAGCTTGATGAGCTCGGATCATACTATTGTATGAATTGATGGAGGTCATATGATCCGAATCCGAATTGAATTGAACATTATTATCAAGACAGACCCCAGTACCAGTAGGCAACTCAATTTTACAGTTTTCAGACTCCCAGATGACATTCCTCAACCAAACTGGTGGAAAATCCTTTTCCAGATCCCCGCCTGTAATCGTTGAATTTTTTGCGATCACTTCTGAGTCCTTGGCATGGATCGTATTATTCCCAAATATTTCAATATGGACATTTTCTAAGGCCAATTTAGATCCTTCTGACAGATCAATCTTAGAAAAAATCGTTGAATTGCGAATAGTCAATTCCGAAGCGGACATACCGATGGCACTTTGGTGTTTTTCCGGAACCTTCATCCCGACTCCTTCCAGTGTCAACTTCGAATGCGTATCCATATAGATAAAAAATTCATTATTTGTTGGAGTGGTTGCTTCAAAATAGACCTGTTTACAGGTGATATCTGAGCTATTCCATAAGAGCAAGGTAGTGTAATTCCCACCAACTTTAAACCACAGATCTTCAAATGTCACCTGAGCTCCCTCTACAAATCGGAAGGAAGCCTCAATCGTGTTGTTAAACATGCGCCCATTACCATTTGGATTTGGAACTACATGCCCCACAAAATGAAGGCTCTTGTTGATCACAATCACTTTATTTGTCGGCCATTGAAAGACATACCCATTTTCAAACTCGATGGTATCACCATCCTGCGCTTTTTCAAGCGCATCCATAAAGTTCCAACTATTATTGTAAGGCCCTACTAAATATCTTGCCACGCGCTTTTCCTCTGTTTCATTTTTTCTGTTTCCTTGTTACAAACACTTGTCACTAAAAATTGTAACACAATCCAGTGCCAAAGAAAACACTTATCAGATCTGAAAGGACTGAAAAACCTCTATTTTCAAAAGGAAAATAGAGGCTGTCAGTTAATCTTTCAAGGCTGAAAATAAGCCGGCTAGAGCAATCGCTCCTGAGATCATCGCGGTGGAAAGGAGCAGCACATTGTCTGCCACTTCTAGCTTGTACTCAAAGACTTTTTCAGCTGGTTTGTCTTCTGCAAAAATTTCTACCTTCATGTTCTCCTCCTTTGTTTCTAGAACAAATCATCAAAGAGGCTCAACTGGTTATCCTCTGGCATATTGCCAAGAATGCCCATCTCATCCATCTTTTCAACCAGGGTGGACGAAACACCACCGCGCTTCCGGAGCTCGGTCTTAGAGAGGAATTCTCCTTCTTCACGCGCCCGCACGATCTGCTTGGCAACGTTCTCTCCCAGACCATCCATCGCGACAAATGGCGGAATGAGGGTGTCCCCATCTATCAAGAATTCTGTCGCCTGACTGCGATAGAGGTCTAGCTTGCCAAACTTGAAGCCCCGCTCCCACATCTCATTGACAATCTCAAGGGTGGTGTAGAGGTCAATCTCTACATTGGAAGCTTCGTTGTTCTTGCGTTTCTCCGCGATTTCCTTCATCCGAGCTTTCACAGCTTCAAGGCCTGCTCCCATGGTCTTGATGTCAAAGGCCTTGGCCCGAATAGAGAAGTAAGCACAGTAGTAATAAAGTGGATGATGCACCTTAAAGTAGGCCACACGAAGGGCCATCATAACATAGGCTGCCGCATGGGCTTTCGGGAACATGTACTTGATCTTTCCACAGGACTCGATGTACCATTCAGGAACATTGTTTTCCTTCATGGCTTGGATGTAGCCATTGCGCTCTTCTTCTGAGATCTTGAGCCACATCCCTTTCCGCACGCGCTCCATGATGGTAAAGGCCATCTTAGGCTTGAGACCCGCGTGCATGAGGTAAACCATGATGTCGTCCCGACACCCGATAACGGTCGATAGGTCGGCAATGCCCGCCTTGATCAAGTCTTGGGCATTCCCCAACCACACGTCGGTACCGTGAGACAAACCAGAGAGCTGAAGTAACTCCGCGAAGGTCGTCGGATGGGTCTCTTCGACCATGCCCCGAACAAAGTTGGTCCCAAACTCTGGAATCCCCAACATCCCTGTCGGCGTTCCGATCTGCTCAGCTGTCACCCCTAGCACTTCTGTCCCAGAAAAGAGGGCCATGACCCCTGGATCATCCATAGGGATATCGTTCGGATCAATGCCTGACAAGTCTTGGAGCTTGCGAATCATGGTCGGATCATCATGCCCGAGGACATCGAGCTTGAGGACGTTCTCATCGATATCGTGGAAGTTAAAGTGAGTGGTCTGCCATTCAGCTGTCACATCATCTGCTGGATACTGAACAGGAGTAAAGTCATAGACATCCATATAGTTTGGAATAACAACGATTCCCCCCGGGTGCTGACCGGTCGTCCGTTTGACCCCAGCTGCACCAAGAGCTAAGCGTTCGACCTCGGCATCTCGGTAGTACTTGCCAAAATCCCGCTCATAACCCTTGACAAAACCATAGGCAGTCTTAGCTGCGACCGTACCTACCGTTCCTGCCCGGAAGGCATATTCTTCCCCAAAGATATCGCGGACATCCAAGTGGGCACTTGGCTGGTCTTCCCCAGAAAAGTTCAAATCGATATCGGGTACCTTGTCCCCATCGAAACCGAGGAAGGTTTCAAAAGGAATATCCTGCCCGTTTTTGCTGAGCTTGTGGCCACAGTTTGGACAATCCTTGTCCGGCATATCAAAACCAGATCCATAAGAACCATCAGTGATGAACTCACTGTACTGGCACTGGCTACAAACATAGTGAGGCGAAAGCGGATTGACCTCAGTGATCCCGATCATGGTCGCGACAAAGCTAGATCCAACGGATCCACGCGAACCAACCAGGTAGCCCCGCTCATTGGAACGGTGCACCAGCATCTGCGATGCCAGATAAATCACGGCAAAGCCATTCCCCAAGATAGAGGTTAATTCCTTTTCAATCCGCAAATCGACAATATCAGGGAGCGGATTACCATAGATCTCGAAGGCTCGCTTATAGGTCAATTCTGCAACTGTTTCTTCGGCCTTGTCGATAAATGGCGTATAGAGGTCACCCTTGACCACTTCGACCGGCTCAAAGGTCTCTGCGAGCGCATTGGTGTTTTCAATAACAATCTTGCGTGCCAAGTCTTCTCCCAAAAAGGCAAATTCATCCAACATTTCATTGGTAGTTCTGAAATGCGCTTTTGGCAGTGGCGCTGGCTGGGCATCTTCTCCGTGCCCAATGGTCCGGTTGATCATAGCCCCTTGACCGAGACTACGGACAATGATCTCCCGATAGATCTCATCTTCTGGCTCCAGATAGTGGACATTACCTGTCGCGAGAACAGGCTTGCCGAGGCGATCTCCTACTTCAATCAAGCTCTTGATAATGGTCTGGAGCTCCTCCATATCCTTGACCTGCTCCTTGGCAATGAGGGGTGCATAGATAGCCGGTGGCATAACCTCGATAAAGTCGTAGTACTTAGCCACTTCGACTGCCGCATCCACACCTTGCGACATGACCGCATCAAAGACTTCCCCTTCTGAGCAGGCCGATCCGAGGATCAAGCCCTCGCGGTGGGCGTCCAGCACGGTCTTGGGAATCCGTGGAACTCCTTCGAAATACTTGGTCCCAGAAAGTGAGACTAGTTTAAACATGTTCTTAAGGCCAGTCTGGTTCTTGACATAGAGGGTTGCATGCTTGACTCGGGCCTTCTTATAAGAATTCTCATCGATCAAATCGATATTCAAGTCCTTGAGATTGGTCACCCCATGCTTTTCAGCGACATCTTTGATGAAGATAAAGAGCAGGCGCCCCGTCGCTTCCGCATCGTAGTTGGCCATGTGATGGTGCTCCAAGCCTACCCCAAAGCGCTTGGTCAATGGCCCCAAGCCATGCCGTTTAAAATCTGGATAGAGGTTGCGGGCAAATTCCAGGGTATCGATGACTGGCTGGGTGATTTTCGGAAGGCCATGACGCTCATAGTTGGCATTCATGAAGCCCACGTCAAAGGTAGCATTGTGGGCAACGAGAACCGTTCCCTCACAGAAGGCCTGAAATTCCTTCAAGACCTGCACCAAGGGCTTAGCCCCCCGGACATGCTCATTAGTGATCCCTGTCAATTGGGTCGTAAAGGCGGACAAAGGATGGCCCGGATCGATAAACTCGTCAAACTCCTCAATGACATTGCCCTTGTACATCTTAGAAGCGGCGACCTGGATCAAGTCATTGTAAATGGCTGAAAGTCCCGTCGTTTCCACGTCAAAGACCACATAAGTCGCTTCATTGAGGTCCAGATCCACCTCGTTATAGGTGATGGGCACCTTGTCCTCTACAATATTGGCTTCCATCCCATAGATTAGCTGGATTCCGGCTTTCTTAGCTGCTTTAAAGCCATGCGGGAAACTCTGCACATTGCCATGGTCGGTGATAGCCACCGCCTTGTGGCCCCACTCAGCTGCCTTGGCGATCAGCTCTTCGACTTCCGGCAGGGCATCCATCGTCGACATATTGGTATGCGCGTGGAATTCCACCCGGCGCTCACCCTCTGGCATCAGGTCCTTGCGGGTATAATGCACGACTTCCTGGATGTCTTGGACATTCATGGTCAAGTCGCGCGTGAAATTGTTCATTTCGATATTTCCCCGCACCCGGAGCCAGCTGTTTTTCTTGATCATGTCAAACTTCTGGGCTTCTTCCTCATTTTTAACCCATTTCTGAAGGGAAAAACTCGAGGTATAGTCGGTCATCTTAAAGCTGATCAAAACCCGACCGGTCCGTGTCACCTTGTGCTCCACGTCAAAGACCACACCCTCAAAGACAATCCGGTTCTCTTCTGTCGTGATCTCGATCATCGGAGTGATCTCGGCCTTGTCTAGCTTAGGTTTAGCCGCCGCCTTCTTAGCCTTGAAGTCAAAAACTGGCTTTTCTTCAACAGCTGGTGGCGGAGCCATTTGGGCCAAGGATTCCATAGCCCGCAAGGTCTCTTCATTGGCTGCTTGGAAGATCTTTTCATTTTCCTCCTCAAAGCGCGCCACTTCTTGCTCTGTCAACTCCTCATCAGACTCCACCCGACAGGTGAAATGCGGAAAACCAAAGGCTTCCAACTGCTTGGCAAGGTTGGGCAAATGGTTCTTACGAAAATGCTCTGTATCAACCGAAGAAGGCCCTGAGATGATCAATTCCTGTCCTTCCGCGCGCACCTGCAAGTCTTGGTAGAGCCCCTTAAATCCTTGACTAGCGCAAGGGCCTTCCTCAAAAACCTCCCGGTAGTAGGCCTGCAATAAATCCGCAGAAAAGTCCTGATTGGCCACTTGGATGGTAAAGGTCGCCTGGTTTCCTGTCTTTGAAAATTCGTCCTTCAAGCGCTGGCGCAATTCCTTAAACAAAGCAATCGGTAAGACTTCCGCAAAGGCAAAGCGGAACTCCCAGACCCGACTGACCTTGTGCACCACGACTTCTTGAATCTCCGCATGCAAAAAGGCACTGGAAGATCGCATCTCCAGCGGCATATCCAGCTGATCCATTAAAATTTCAAAGGTGTTGGACATTGTTTCTCCCTTGATCTTGATTCTTTTGCTCGCTTTTGAGTGGCCCGACTCTAAGCAAAAACAGACCATTCAAAAACATTCGTAACCCTTATTTTATCACAATTTAAGGATTAATTCGAGGGAGAAGTGAAGACAAAAAAATCACCGATAGGACGGTGATTTCTCGATGATTGGTCAACAGCAGGCAATCCTGATCATTCCCCACTTGTTGCTTCTGTTTCTGAACTGGAGCTCGGTGTCCGAAGCAAATCCTTCATCTGAGACTGGACCGCTTCTCGTGAGCTTTGTTCTTGCTTTTGGATATTCTCCACAGCTGGCTGCAACTTCTGCCTGATTTCCACTTTCTCCTCCTGTTCTTTTTGCGCTTGGAGGTTCGGACGGTACATGGCAAAGAAAGCCCCGATGACCACTAAAAAAGAGAACCAATTCGGTTCTCTCCAGGTTGTAATTTTTTATCAACTCACTACAGTTGATAAAGAGCCAAACAAGTTCCACGCAGGCTATTTCAATGGCGATACATAATCATCTGGAAGTTTGCCTCTCCAGTCAATCCACATTTGCTCAGCAATCGGAATTAATTTTTCAAGTTCTTCTTTAGTAAATAAACCTCTAGTTTCAGGTAAATCAATTAAAGATGTAGGGCTCTCTTCTATGAATCGTTTCTCACTAGCTCTCTTTTCTTCTTCCGTCGGTGGCCAACGATCATTCTGTGCTTTAAAATCAATTTCACGTGCCGTCCTCTTGCCTAATAAATATTCATTAAAATCAGAAGGATTAATTTCAAAGACACGACGAACCGAAGCTATTCCAAACTCTCCGAAAGTGTAATATTTCCCTTCATGTGTTCGAAAATCATATCCTTTCGGTGACTCAATTTTATCAAAGGTATCAAATTCTTCCCATGTTATTTTAGTTAAACTCATTTTAATCGCCTCCTAATTTTCTAATTGTAAATTCTCCCCACGGAACTTCATCAATGACTGCTTCTGGCATATTTCCTGGGAAGGTCTGTCCTCCTGGTTTCCAAAAACCATCAAAAGCAGAATCTTCATTTCCGCTTGGAATTCTTAGATTTTTTATAGATTCTGGTGGAATTTCAATAGCTACAGGGGAAGAGCCTAAGTCTCCTCGATGTAGCCCTAATATGTCTTCCAACAATTCCGGATCTCCCTTAGTCACTTTAATCAATGTTTCGCCAGCTTCTTTAGGCATAACAAAGGCAACATGATCTTTTGGATTACCAATTGCTCCATTATTGTATCCACCTTCTTCGGGTGTGAATTTCTGAAATTTAATAGCTCCATTCTCAAATTGTTGTCTGTGTGCTTCTATGTATTCTGAACTATAAACCTTTTCGATGTTTGGACGATCATTTTTCGGTATTGATAATACACTTTTAGCTGTGTTACCAGGGCGATATTCCACCTTAGGTGCATTCTTAGAAATATTAAAAATTAATTCCCTTTCCGCAGGAGATAATTTATTAAAGACTTTCTCTATATATCTTTCTCGAGTTGAAAAGTCTTTAAACCCTGAACTCTCCCTTGCAAGTTTACTTTCTTCAAGATTCTTCAGGATTTGTTCTTTGTTATACTTCGGCGCTTCGACATCGTGGACATCTTTCACCTCTGGTACATCCAATTCAACCTTCGGTTTAACTGTTCCTACATGATCAACAGCCTCGCCCTTTATAGTAGATAAATCTTTCGGTTTTGTCAACACATCAATATCTGGTTTCTTGGATTTTGGAACCATAGTTGTTGTTCCAGCCACTGCTTCAACTGGTTTGATTTTTGGCACTTTTACATCAACTTTAGGTTTTACTGGCACCTCCAGATCCACCGTTTTAGCTGGCTTGAGTTTTGGTATTTTCACATCCGTATGAGTATTGGGAACTGTAGCTGTATCAGATATATTTATTTCCTTAACGATTTTTGAAGTATCGATTTTAGGTCTAGAAATTTTAGTCATAGCTAACTGAAAGATCCCCAAATTATCGAGAAGGTCAATTGTTGCAGTCGCAACATCTGTTGTACCTTTCACCCATCCATAATTCTTAGCCACAAATATTTCGTCTTTGGTTGCTTTTTCCCCTGTTGATGGATTTTTCCCTGTTTTTAAAATATATTGATTACGTTTATTCATATAATCTGGATCACGCCAATCAATAGGTTGCTTTTTCATCAGTTCGTTAAAACGATAATATTCATAATCCTTTTTCGCTTTATCTGCATCTGATCCAACAATATAATCGAACTCAATAGATGTACGACCAGTCATAAATTCAATATGTTCTGAACTAAGCTCCGCTAATGTTTTTGAATCAATCTTCTTTTTATCCGATGCTCGAAGATTTGCAAACATTTTCTTTTTATCTGTTCTTTCTTGTAAAGTGTCCTCTCCACTAGACTTTTTAAGGTTATAAACTCTATAAATATATGCCGCTTCTTGTAGAGTAACACCTCCTTTTGTATATACATACTGGCCAGTATTAAGATAGCGTTCGTAGTCTTTCACAGCATATCCATAGCTTTCTTCTAAATTTGCAAGGCTTGACTGACTAATTTTATTTTCAAACTTTCGATTTTTCAAAGATTTAGATACTGATTTCGGTACTGAAACATCTGGATAATCTTTATAATAATTTATTAAAAAGTCAAGCTCTCCTGCATTTAATTCTTTGCCCTTATTTGCTTTTTCAATAATCTTCTTATAATTTTCCTGTCTCTCTACTGTACTCAATATAACCTTATTTATTTCTAAATCAGGATATTTAGCTGCAAATTCTTTGGCAAACTTTCTTTCGTCACTAGTTAATTGTTTTCCTTCAATAACTTTATCTACAACTACTCTATAACGCATCTCCTCAGCTTTTAAAGATCGCACTTCTTTGGTATATTGTAGAATTTCCTGATCTACCACTCCTGGATACTCACTGTTATACCGTTCAATTGCTGTAAGATCCGATTCTGTTAGCTCCTCTCCGTTATATAATTTCTGAAGAGCCTTATCATAGGATTCTTGTAGGTTAACTGCACGAGCTTCCCATTTTGTTGCAACAGTGGTAGCCCAATCCGTACTTGTTGTACATTCAAAAGTTCTAGCACCAAAAGAGACACCTAGGGTATGTTCTGCAGAAGCGATTGTTGCCGTAGCATCATTTGCTGCGGTGCAGGCTGAAGCAGAAGCAGTATCAAAGGCTCTTAAGTGCTCTAATTTCTCAGTAGCCACCCTAATTTGTTCATCCAGTTCAGATGCTTGTTTACGTAATGATTCTAATGAAGCTTTCTGTGTATCAGTGAGTTTATCTCTTCGTTCAAAACTTGCAATAGAAGAACTAACTTGCATACTCCCTCTGGTTGCGTTATTAATTTCAGTTTGGAGCTCCTCCTCATCCAAACTCTCTGAACCACATAGCGCTGTATAGGTGTCAGCAAGGTAGTCTGCAGCATCTGCAACAGCTTCAGAATATAAGATACAAGCTTGATAATAGGAAACCATAATTCCTGACGCATAAGTACGCGCAGCATCATAACCATCTCCTTGTAGTTCATATGAGCCACTAAATGTACTGAAAGCATTGATCAGTTGCTTGTAGCCTGCTACACGCGCTTGAGAAGCGCTTGAAGTTGTAGAGGACATCGTCTGAAGGGCACCGTAGTTTACTTTAACCATCTATCTCTTCCTTTCTCAATGCTTTACCGAACTATACAGTTCTTCGCTTCCTGTCCCTGTATGACTATTGATATATCCTGCAATCGAAGCATCTGTCGTCTGGAACTCTGCATGAATTCCATGGAGTACTTGGATAAAGTCGATCGCCCGCTCCTTTGCTTGCTCACCGGCATTTTTATCACCATCAATATTGGCTGACATTCCTTTCTGGCCTTGATAAACATTGCCATCATCTTTGGTCCCAGTAGCAGAGCTCACTGAATTTGACGCAGACACAATGCTATCCGCATAGGAATGAACTGTATCATTTGATTGAATTGCCATAGAAAATTACTGTCCTTTCGTTGAAGGGGGATGTTCGGTAAGGAAGTCGTTGAATACTAACGCTTTAAATAAAGTATTTATTGACCTATCCATTTTTTATTATTTACTATTACTAATAGCAAATTACTGTCACGAATCTCTACTTATCGTACATCCTGTTTCATTGTCTACTGTTGAAAAGTCGTCAGATTTAAAAAATAAATCTCCATCAAACAAGCCAAATATGAAACTCGGTCTTTCTTTAGAGCTTTCACCTCATGTATGACAAAGTCACATGAATGGTTACAGAAAACTCTATAAAGTTAGAACCATTGGTAATTCGTTCTATTTGCTTGAAGTTAACTTTGCCTTTTGCTTGGACTGAGCTCAGATCTTTAAAGTAACCTCACTCATCCAATACCATAATATTTTTAAGCGGTCTTTTCTTTCTTCATTTAGTTATGCGAAAACAAATACCACTAAAAAATATTACCTTACTATCATACCTGAAATTACTTTGGAAATCAAATTAATTACTAGTTAGAGAGAGTTAAGAGGATGAAAAAAGAGAGAACCGCGGTTCTCTCTAAAATCTATTTTGCTTCGCTTCTTTTTCAGCCAGCTCATTTAAGAGTTGAGAGCGTTTCTTTTGAACTATTTCAAGCTGACGCTCTGTCTCACGATACTGCTGTTTAAGTTGCAACTCCTGCTCGTCTAAATCTAAAAAGAGTTTTCGAGTTGTCTCATCCATCTGTTCTAGTAGTTGGATATAAAAGGAGCGGTGAGAAGGTGTTACCCCCATCGAGAGTAAATCATTGAGCTGATAGAGAGCATCTCCTTGAGAATACTCAAGATCTTCACGCAACAGACGAAGCGCTTTTTGCTCATCTTGATTGTCCTCCAACTGAAGATCCAACCTCATCTGATCCTTGTAAAGTACGTCCAACTCCTCTTGTTGTCTATTTTGTTTTTCCATTGACAGGAGAACCTCCATTAGCCGAAATCACTAAAAAACTCATCCATTTTTTGACAATACTTTTTTGTATCCTGATTTTTCAATGAGATAAAACATCTCACTCGATGTAATTACCTTCGGAAATAACTACTCTTTCATAAAATAGGTTATGCTATGCAGGGAAATCGTTGAATTGTGAATTGGTATTCTCCACCATTTTTCGACGAAAATGTTGATCAGATATCGTTTTCCCTCCTTGGATATACCGTTCTTGACGTTGCAATCCAGTCTCCGGTGCTTTCGTATACATAGTTTGACCAATTGAATTAGCCATAGAGTCATCTGAATTTCTAAATGTTTCACCTACATTACACAAGAACTTATCTAAAGAATCAATCGTATCCTTCATTTCTTTTGCAAGTTCTTCCAGAAACTCAGAAGCATTTTGAATCGTTTCTGTTGCACTGGATTCCAGTAAATCAGGGAAATTAGTTCTTAATTCCGAGCTAAGAACATCAAAAGCACCATTGACACGGCTCAAATTATCTGGGTTAATATTTTTTTGATTATCACTCATTTGATTCCCCTTTTTTATCTTGTTCAACTAACAACTGACGTTGCTTGTTCAGCTCATTATCTTTCTCCACATCATAATATCTGTCAAACTCATCCTTGGTATTCACTTGATGGACTTGTCCATCCGTACTCAATTCTGCCGGAATTGTAATTCCTTCATAGAGATTCGTATTAGCGGGAACGAAGAGTTGGTAAAGCTCAATAAACTGTTGGACATTTCCGTAAACAGTATCATAGTCTAGTTTGGAATCAATCAGAATATAAAACTGAGAGTCCTTTTTACTTAATAATTGATAGGCTTTTGGATCTTTTGACTCCAGTACACTGTTATTTAATACATTTATTCTAAAGGATAGCATATTTTGATTTATGCTATCAACCCCAGTTGTCGTACTAAGATTATCCGTAGTTTCTGAAATTCTATCTTTTAATTTACCTAAATCTACAAAAATATCTTGACGATTATTTCGTTGCATTTTCGTATCTTCCCACTCAATTTGCTTTGTTTCTAGATTTAGCCAAAGATATTTACTAATAGTTTTTTCTTCAGTAGTTAGATAAGATTTGATAGGTAGATAATTTTTCCCATCTTTTTCTACAATCGCTTCAATTTCTGCTGGCTTATAAGTCTTATTATATTTTTTTACAAAACGATAAAGGTCTAGATCTTCTTTTTTTAAGGTGTGATTTTGTATTTTATAGATTGAAAGTTTGAAATAACCTTCAGAATCATCTTTTGGAAAAGACATTGTTGGTATATTCTTTAATCTTTTTATATTCTGACGAATAATATAGCGTTCATTAGATGCCCCATGTACACCTAAATACTTTTCACTTAAATCTGGATTGTACTTTGCAAATAACTTATCTTCTTCAGGAGTTAGGGATTTCCAATGAACCACAACACCTCGATCATCTTCTAAAAATTTATAAGAATCGATTTCCCATTGACCTGTATAGTAATCATAGTTCTTATATTTATCACGCTCCTGCTTGGCTTTTTCTTGTTGCTGGTGGTGTTGATAGGTCGATAAGCCAAAAATTGCAACCGCAATGGCTAGAACTAATGAACCAGCAATAATTAATTTCTTTTTCATTTAACACCTCTAGTTCCCAAATTTTTCAACAAAATAATTATTAAAATCTTCAATTGCATCTGTACCTACTACATCTGTTATTACTTTCTCCATTTTTGCAATTTGTTCTGTAGTCATAGTTTGTACAGTCAACAATTCTCCATCTATCTTTTTATTCTCATCCTTTAATCCTAATAAAAATGTTCTCATTTTGGGATCATGCGAAAAACTCTTATCAATTTCTTTACGTGCTCGCTTTTCTAATTCTCTTGATTTAAAATAGCCCATCACACCTTTTTCGTTAAGTTCATCAACCCGCTTGTACGCGCTATAGTCAGTATAAATCTCTGTTGAACTCATTATTGTTTCATTAGTAGTATCACCTTTAAGAGACCACCCACCTTGTCCTGCTATAATATTATAAATATTTTTAGTATCTTTACCGATTTTTTTCTTGAATTCAGTAATTTTCTCATCCATATCGAAATAATCTTTAATACTTTCAACCGTAGGTGATCCTGTGTGTTTTAAAAGACTTTTATATCTTCCTGGAGCAATTTCTTCTAATATTTTCTCGGTATTTTCAATACCATCTCCTTTGTCACCTGTCGATAAAGAATCTAATATCCCAAAAGTTCCTGACGCAATTGGACCACCTACATACTCTAGAATACCTTTAATACCATTTTTTACCAATGAATTTCTAAATTCCATTCGAACGTTTTCCTGTTCGTTCTCAATTTCGTTAAGTTCTGCTTTAAATTGATCTCCCAGAGCTCCAACAATCCCCCTTTCAAAATGAGAATTGTAAACATCAGTAGTTTCTATTGGAATTGCCTCTACTTCATCATAACCTCGAATAGGATCGTACCCATTTGTATATACTTCCTTTTCTTCTGTTACAAGAGTCAACACCCATTCTGGATTTTTTGCTTTATTCAGATTAATGATTAAATGACGACGTATGTAGTTATCTCTTACCATATGATCAGATCTACGGCCTAAAAATTCTTCTCTAGTTTGTTCCTCTCCAACTTTCAATACTCTAATGGAAGCTAATAAGCCAGATAGATCATTCATTTGATCAAGCTTTATTCTTCTTTTGTGCATTTCAACTTGATTAAACTCAGCTGACTTTTCATATTTCTTCATATCCGCTGCATACAAATCTTTTAAAATAATCTGTTCATTAGCAATATTTTCCGTAAATGTTTTTACGTGAGATTGCTTTATTTTTCCCATAGCTTTAAGTAAGCGATTCATTTTATCAGTGCCATTCTGACTTCTATCCATCCATTTAGTAAATTCTTCAGCTAAATTTCGATATCCACCAGTAGAAATTTTATCTGGATTATTTTCCATAATTTGATCAATATCTTCAATTTTATCAGAAAATAATGAATTTAATATTTTTGCATCTTCTTTAGTAGTAATTCGATTTAGATATACTATGTCTTCCTTTGTGAAATCACCTCTTTCTATCGCTCCTAAAATTCTAGAAGGTAAAACAAAGGACACTACTCGAGCATTTCGAGTTTTGTTTGTCAGAGATATAAAAGTATCAGCTGATTGACTAACACTTATTGATAATGCCTCGTCCGCTAAAATAATTCCTGTATGGGTACCTGTTCGAGCCAAAATTTCACTTGCAATAGATGTATCAGCTTCCATATCAAAGCTTCCTATATTTGAGTCTCCTTCCCCCATAGCTTCGACAGCCTCATTAAATAAGGTAACCAAACCATCCTTAACATTTGCAATTTCCTTACGTTGAGGGGTGGCAAGAGATTCTACCAGTTTGGACATCGCATCATCATCTGTATAGGCTAAATTAGAAAAACCTAAACCTTTAATTTCATCAGTAAATGTGGAAATATTCTGACCAAAAGTTCGTATTACTCCTGGTGCTTCCGAAAAAACTGTGTTTTGAATATCATTAAGTTTTTTAAAAAAGGCATTAATAGCTTCTGCTTTCTCTCCTTCCAAACTTGTATTAAATTGACGCACTGTATCGTTAGCGGCTGTTTCAAACTTTCCGGCAAAATTATGGATACTACTTGCATAATTTTCTAAGCCCGAAATATTTTTTACTTTTACTGTCATCTTCTCACCTCCCTCATGAATTCATAGCTGCTATCAATGCATTTCGAGCATTACTAGCCACAGTCTGCGCTGACGCTAATTCAGCTTCTACCTGTTTAATTTTCACATCCAGTAATCCTAGAATTTCCTCTTTTTTTGTTACTAATATTTTCTCTAAAGAAGTTAAATCTGCTTTTTCTTGATTTTCTTCATCATCATACTTATCACCCGCAATACTCTCGGATAAAGTTACAATATATTTTATCGTTGTTGACTGATTTTTTAATTTTATATATATTGCTCTTAACTTAGACACTTTACCTATTAAGCGTGTAACTTCCATATTCGCTTTAATAGATGCACTGGTCAAAGCATTCAATTTCGCTTGATCGGCCATCTGTCATCTCCCTTCTATTTCATTAATACTTTCACTTTTCTTACAAATCCATCTTCTACATAGTAGTTCACCTGGCTATCAAGTGGTTCTTCACGAACTGGTCGATTGATAACATTTAGGACACTTTGGTCTGTAATCCGCATGGCCACGATCGCTTGTTTATAGAGTTTGATAGATTTTGACACTTCGTCAATTTTTCGATTCAACTGACTACCACTCATGGCTACTGTAGCATAGCCTGCACGCGCCCCTTTTTCAAGGACATAGTTCAGACTAGATTGAAGATCCATACTTAGATCATTCATAAGTTCTAGCTGATTGTATAGCACAATCGTTGCTTCATGTTGCGATTTCTGCTGTTCCAATCTCAATTGGATATTTTCTTCCATTTTCTTGATTCCAGCTACATAGGCTTCCTTCGTAGAGAGAATCGTCACACCTTCCATCTCTGGTAATTCATTATAGGCTGGCGCCAACACAATCACCTTCTGCTTGCTACGAGCAATTTGTTTGACGAATTGAGTCATCTGCTCTTCTTTGTCTGTCAGATAGAGAAGGTTGCCTTTCTTGAGATCCCATGTCACAGGCTCAACTGTTTCCAGATCCAATCCGAGTGGGACTTTGCCTTCATCCAACAAAGCTGCTACATCCTCACGGCCATAGAAGGCTGCTTCTGTCAACTCATCTGGCACCATTGGAATGCCTGCTGGGG
>CAUSWL010000021.1:0-21140 GCA_963535345.1 uncultured Streptococcus sp. | reverse complement strand
GATGCCATTATCAATAAATCCCGTCAACAACTAGGCTTCCAAAAAGGAGTGGGTAAGACCTACAATGCCATCCTGACTGTCAAGTCCATCCCTCAAGCCCAAGCCTACTATGACCTACTCAAAAGAGTCAAGGCTGGTCAGACACGTGTCAAAGTATCTGAGAGGGTCAAGCAGGTCCTTCCAGACTTTCCAAAGGCGACCATCACCTACTCTGTCACTGAAAACGAAGAGGACTCAAGAGCCAACCAAGACCACATGAAGCAGGTCTTAGAGGACTACAACCAAGAGTTTGATACTCACTTTACCATGGCGGATCTTCGTGGCTTTAACACCGATGTCAATAACCGTCTAGCTAGGAAACAGGATAAATACCTCTATCGCAATGAGCAGTTGGACTTGGTTATCGTGGTCAATCGTCTCTTAACAGGATTTGATGCACCTTGTCTATCGACCCTCTTTATCGATCGTAAACCAATGCAACCGCAGGACTTGATTCAGGCCTTTAGTCGAACCAACCGTATTTTTGATTCTAGTAAGACCTATGGTCATATCATCACTTTCCAAAAGCCCCTAGCATTTAAGGAAGCAGTGGATAATGCCCTCAAACTCTACTCAAATGGTGGAGAAAATGAGGTCCTAGCCCCTAGCTGGGAAGAGGAAAAGAGAAACTTTTTACGGAGTTGCAGTGATTTCCAAAATCTCATCACCGATGATCCTGAGGAAGGACTCCAAATCGAGCAGATTTCTACACCTGAGTTGAGAAAGCTCGCCAAGGCCTATCAAGTCTTTGATAAATATCTAGCCTCTATCCGCGTGTATAAAGAGTATGACGAGGAAGAAATCTATGCAGAGACTGGACTAAGTGCAGAAGAATTGGAAACCTATCTAGGCTTCTATCAAAATATCCTTGCCGAACTTAAAAGTCGTTCAGAAGATGGTGATGAGGATGGGGAGCCACTGGATATACATTACGAACTAGAGTCTATCCAAGTCGATGAGATTAACTATGCCTATATCCTAACCTTAATCCAAAGCCTAATCGAGCAAGGTCAGAGTCAAGAAAAGAACCTAAGCGCTCAAGATAGGGAAGCAGTGGATAACTATATTGAGAGCCTTGAGAAGACTAATCCAAATCTTGCTCAGATCATCACTGAACTATGGAGAGAAGTCCAAGCAAATCCAGAAAGCTATCGTGGTCAGTCCATTGCCAATATCTTGGATCAGATGATCGAGGCGGTTATCCAGCAACATATCCAAGTCTTTAGCAAACGTTGGTATGTCGGAGAGGATGAACTCCGTTACTATGTCGAGCACTACCGCAAGGGAGCCAAAAAACAACTGGGAGAGAGCCAGCTGACCAAGAGCCAGCGCTATCAGGACTATAAGATAGAAGTGGCAGATGCACTTAATCCCCTCCACTATAAAAAACAAATCAAAGAAGCTTGTAAGCAACTTGTCGAAGAAGTCATTGAGCCATTCAGAGTGGGGAGATAGTCCTTCGAAGTTTCGAAGACATAGATTTCCTAAAGTTTATATGTATTCTAAACTTAGAATAATAAGAAATACATAAATTTAGGTGCATTCTAAGCTTCGAATAGTCTATCTGAGAAAGTTTTGGGGTCTTCGAACTTTCGAATAGTCGTCTTTCCTAAAGTTTAGATGTATTCTAAGGCTAGAAAAGTTAAAATCTGAAAATAGTAAGAGTCTCTATCTGACAGACGGAGTGTATTTCCAGTCAGATAGGGATTTTCTATTTCTGAAATGACTGATTTATCCTGTAAAAGTAAGAAATAGACTAAAAAAGTGCTGTTGGGATGATAAAGTAGACAGTTGAGCGGATGAGTGTCATAAGTTCTTTGCTATTTGTTAGAATTGTCTTATCAACTTAAAGGAGAAATCTGATGAAGAAAGATAAAGAAAATGATGAGGGTATCCTATCGGACCTTCCTCTATGGGGCCTCCTATTTTTGGTCTGTGTATTGCTTCAAGTCTATGTAAGAAAGGATAGACCTTTGATTCAACCTGATAGACAAGGAAGCATTGTAAAAACAAATCAAAAACAGGTTTATCTTCCAGAACTAATCCAGTCTTTATTTGATAAAGAAAAAACTAAATGATTCGTTAAATAGAAAGGTTATCATCATGACAAAAACATTCACTATCCATCCGCTAAGCTACACCAACTTTACCAACCGTGAGTTTGAAAGTCTCATGGTAGACACGGGTCAACTACTAGAAGTTTTTGCCAAGGCACATAAGGACGAGCCAATGTATAGTAAGCACCTTGATTCCTTCAAGAGCAAGCTAGCAGACTTCCAAGCCCAACTCGCTATTGTAGAAAAGAAAGAGGCGACGAACCTGACCGAAGTCGATCGCAATCGTGACAGTGCCCTAGTCGGTCTCTTTACTCTTCATCGAGGATTTGCTAAGATCAAGGAGACAAAACTCAAAGAAGCTCATGAGACCTTGAAGCCAGTCTTTGCCAAGTACAAGGATATCACCAAGCATAGCAATGATGTGGAAACGGCAGAAATCAAGAGTCTGCTCAAAACGCTCAGTGAAGAACCCTACCATACGGCCGTTACCAGTCTAGGTTTGACACCTATGCTGACGGCGGTGATCAGTGCGCAGGAGGAGTATGATCAGGTGGAAAGTCAGGCGCGTGCGCATAAGTCTGCCAAGGAAGTCGGCAAGACCAGACAAGTCCGTACCGAACTAACCAGTATCTACGACCTCTTTATGCGCTATACCGCAGCTAGCGCAGAAGCCTTCCCTGAAAAAGAACACCTGACCAAACTCCTCAAGGACCTGAATACAATCCGAGATAGTAAACGACGATTGACTGGTTCAAGTAAGAAGGATAAGAAAGTGAAAGAAGAGGAAACTACACAAGTAGCAGGATAAAAATAAACGTCTTTAGATATATTATTATCTAAAGGCGTTTTTTGGTGGATTCGTGGTATAATTTTATTATATTAGAAATCCATTTAATGAAAATTAATTATTTATTTAGAAAGGTTGAGATGAGAATACCTGATATTGAAATTAAAAAAGAAGTCTCTAGGCGGTTTCAAGAAGCTAGGAATATTTCTAGACCCGAAAAATGTTTACTGTGTGACAAAAAACTTACAAAACTTTGTAATTCACATTCGGTTCCTCAATTTGTCTTAAAACATTTGTCTGAGAATGGAAAAATTATGCAGTCCAGTTTACTGATGGCTTTTGAAGATATAGATATGTTTGAGACTGAAAAAGGAGTAAAAAATTCTGGGACATTTAAATTTATATGTCATTCATGTGATAAAGAATTCTTTAGTAATTATGAATCGGAAGATGCTTTATTGGGAGAGATTTCAGATAAAATGTTAGCTGAAATTGCTTTGAAAAATGAACTGTTGAATGTTTCAAAACGAAGTCAAGAAGTAGCATTATATAGTTCTCTTCCAGAAAAAATAATTGGTATTGACTATATGATAGATTTGTATAGTTTAGATTTAAGAGATTTCCTTCAAGAAGTGGAAGTTCATAAACGAGAAATTTTAAATAATACCAAAGGGGCATATCAAATTATATATAAAGAGGTTCTCCCATTTGTGGTTCCTATTGCAACACAAGTAGCTATTACGTTAAGAGTAGATATGTACGGGTATCTTGTAAATGATGTTTATAATCCAGATCCAAAAATCAAGATGCAAGATTTGCATTTGGTAATCTTTCCTTTGAAAGAATCATCCCTTGTTTTAGCCTTCTATCATAAAAAAGACAAAAAATATAGAACTCTAAGACATCAGTTTAATAGTGAAAATTCTGAAAGAACAAAAGAATTTTTAAATTATCTTGTATTTGCTTATACAGAAAATTTTTTTATTTCGAAAAAAATCTGTGAAAATATTCAAAGTAATAAGAAATTGATTCAACTAAGTCGTGAATTATATCAGAAACCTAATCTTGGTAATTTAAGTATGTATGATTTTTTTAATTTGAAATATGAACCAGTAAAGCCTGACGAAATTCCCAATTTCTTAACAAAAGACTGGGCACTAGGAGAAAATAATGAGTAAAAATAGTATTCCTAAAATTAGATTCTGTGATTTTAGTGATAACTGGGAAAGTAAACAAATAGGTGAACTTGGTTCAGTAGCTATGAATAAGCGAATTTTCAAGGAGGAAACTTCAGAAGTTGGAGAGATTCCATTTTATAAAATTGGTACTTTTGGTAGCGAACCAGATTCATTTATTACTCGTGAAAAATTTGAGGAGTATAAATCTAAATATTCATATCCTGAAATTGGAGATATTTTGATTTCTGCTTCAGGAAGTATCGGCCGGACGGTAGAATATAAAGGAGAAGAGGCCTATTTTCAAGATTCAAATATCGTCTGGTTAAAACATGATGAACGGTTGAATAATTCTTTTCTTAAGCAATTTTATTCAATAGTGAAATGGGAAGGAATTGAAGGAACAACTATCAAGCGATTGTACAATAAAAATATTTTAGAAACTCCAATTTCACTTCCTAGTCCAGCCGAACAATCTGCCATTGGCTCCCTCTTCCGTACGCTCGACGACCTTCTGTCTAGCTATAAGGATAATCTCACCAACTACCAATCACTCAAGGCGACCATGCTTGCCAAAATGTTTCCCAAAGCTGGACAGAGAGTTCCTGAGATTCGTTTGGATGGATTTGATGGTGAGTGGGAAGTTCAAACTTTAAAAGAATTAGCTCGTTTTTCTAAAGGGAATGGTTATACCAAAAATGACTTAGTTAATTCTGGCAAAGAGATAATTCTATATGGTCAACTTTATACTAATTATCAAACTGTAATTTCTAAAGTTAATAATTTTATTACTACAGTAAAAGCAAATGCAGTGATTAGTAAAGGCGGAGAAGTTATAGTTCCAGCATCTGGTGAAAGTGCAGAGGATATTTCGAGAGCATCAGTTGTTGAGAAATCAGGAATTATTTTGGGTGGTGATTTAAATATAATCTACCCAGATGAAAAAAAGGTGGACTCTATTTTCTTGGCTTTAACCATTTCAAATGGAAGTCAACAGAAAGAACTGATTAAAAGAGCACAAGGTAAATCAGTCGTGCACTTAAGAAATAACGATTTAGAAAAGGTTATTTTACACTATCCCTCTATGGAGGAACAACAAGCCATCGGCTCATATTTCTCTAACCTCGATAACCTTATCAATTCTCACCAAGAAAAAATTTCTCAGCTTGAGACTTTGAAAAAGAAACTCTTGCAAGATATGTTTATATAGAAGGAGTGCAGTAAAATGTCAAAAGTAAAATCAGAAACTCTAAAGAAAGAAGAAAAGCCTGTAGTAGCAATTTGCTATGATTTTGATAAAACCCTGTCTCCTGATGATATGCAAGCCCAAGGATTTATACAGAAGCTTGGGTATGAAATCAGTGAATTTTGGAAGAAATCCAATGGTTTTGCCAAGGCTAATAATATGGACAAGAACCTTGCCTATATGTTTACGATGAAAACAGAATCTGCAGGGAAGGTTTTATTTACAAAGACCGAGTTAGCCAAGTTTGGTTCAGAGGTAGAACTATTCCCAGGAGTCAAAGACTGGTTTGAGCGTATTCGAAAATATGGTGAAGAAAACGGAGTTATTGTTGAGCATTATATCATTTCATCTGGTTTGAAAGAAATGATAGAGGGGACTTCAATAGCTAAAAATGGTGCTTTTAAAAAAATTTATGCAACTTCTTTTTATTGTGATGAAAGTGGGGTTGCGGTCTGGCCAGCTCAAGTAGTGAATTACACCAATAAGACTCAATTTCTTTTTAGAATTACCAAAGGTATTTTAGATGTAAACGACGACGCAGTGAATGATTTTATTGCTGAAAGTGATTTACGAGTTCCTTTTAGAAATATGGTTTACTTAGGGGATAGTGATACTGATATACCCTGTATGAAGCTAGTCAAAACAAGAGGTGGCTACTCTATCGGTGTATTCAATCCAAAAACCAATGACAGAAAGAAAGTTCACAAAATGACTCAGGATAATCGTATTGATTATTTTGTTCCAGCTGACTACTCAGAAAATACAGAACTTGATAAACTAATCAAGACGATTATTAAAAAGACGGCTTTTAATGAATTGTTAGAAAACAAGAAAAATGCTGATAAACTTGAAGCAAGCTTAAGAAAGCGAAAAAGAAATCCAAAACTAAGATAATTATTTGCTAAATTAAAAGAATACCGATTAAGATTTATCGATGCTAGTATATATACATAAAGGAGTTGCCATGGTATCTGTAACACAACGTATCAAAGAAATTAACCAACCTCGAGGTGGTTATCTGCCCATCAAGTTATTTTCAGTAGAGCAGTTCGAAGATCACAGAGTTCTGCACCCTGTAGAGTCTGTATCTCCTAGTTTAGTGGGGATTTGTGTGGACTACTTGACCCGTCTCATGAAAGGGGCAGAAGCCCGTGATGCTTTCAGAGTTTCTCTCTTGGGAGCTCAGATGGTGGGCATGGGAGACCTAGCAGAAGCACTTCTCGATTTGGTGACAGGATTGGATGACTTATCGATAGAAAGTGCTTGTCGTCTAGCGTCCTTTGATGTCGTTTTTCGTGCGGGGGTTAAGTATTATAAGCCTTTTGAAGAAATTTCGGTGGATGCAGAAACGATAGAGAATATTCGCATCATGGTAGAACGAAGCCTTTGCTTCTTCGATCTCTATGGTCCTTTGGTAAAAGATGGCTTTCATTTTCTTGGAGGCTATACAGATACGATTGACAAGGGTGATGGAGATTTTCTTACCAAGGATACACTGTGGGATTTTAAGGTGACTAAAACAGCTCCCAATAAAGACCATACACTACAAGTCCTTGTATACTACATCATGGGTTTACATTCCTATGATCCTGACTTCCTTTCTATCGAAAATCTTGGATTTTATAACCCTCGAAGAAATATCGTTTATCAACTTCCAGTCTCTTCTATTCCTTTAGATTTGATTCGAACGATTGAAAATGAAGTGATTGGTTATTCCTAAACACTCACTTTTTAAAGAATATTTGTAAAACTTAGAAAGAAACACTATGGAAACAACACAAACGTCCCAGTCGCTCTACCAAGCCCTGTGGAACTCGGCGGATGTTCTCCGCTCTAAGATGGATGCCAACGACTACAAGTCCTATCTTTTGGGCATGGTCTTTTATAAGTATCTGTCAGACAAGATGCTCTTTTTCGTGGCGGAGACCATGGAAGAGGGGACAGATAGTCTTGAGGATGCCCTTGAGGTCTATCGCAACTACTACGAGGATGCGGATACTCATGAGGATCTGGTCTCTGTCATGAAGGATGAGCTAAACTATATCATCAAGCCAGCCTTGACCTTTACGGCTCTGGTAGCACGTGTCAATGAGGGGACTTTCCAGCTGGAAGACTTGGCTCAAGGTTTTCGTGATATCGAGCAGAGTGACGACCTTTATGAAAACCTCTTTGAAGATATCGACCTCTACTCTAAAAAGCTAGGGGCAACTCCGCAAAAGCAAAACCAAACGGTAGCAGCAGTCATGAAAGAGTTGGCTGTGCTAGATGTGGCTGGTCATGCTGGTGATATGCTGGGGGATGCCTATGAGTATCTGATCGGTCAGTTTGCGACTGACTCGGGTAAGAAAGCTGGTGAGTTCTATACGCCTCAGCCTGTTGCCAAGCTCATGACTCAGATTGCCTTTTTAGGTCGTGAAGACCAGCAAGGCTTTACCATCTATGATGCGACTATGGGATCTGGCTCTCTCTTGCTCAATGCCAAGAAATACTCTCACAAACCGCAGACAGTGGTCTACTTTGGTCAGGAACTCAATACCTCAACCTATAACCTAGCTCGGATGAACATGATCCTACACGGTGTTCCTGTTGAAAATCAATTTCTCCACAATGCCGATACACTGGATGAAGACTGGCCAACTCAAGAACCGACCAACTTTGATGGGGTTCTCATGAACCCACCCTACTCTGCTAAGTGGTCCGCAAGTTCTGGCTTTCTGAATGATCCTCGTTTCTCTCCTTTTGGGAAACTAGCACCTCAGTCCAAGGCTGACTTTGCCTTCCTCTTACATGGTTACTACCATCTCAAGCAAGATAATGGAGTTATGGCTATCGTTCTTCCTCATGGTGTGCTTTTCCGTGGAAATGCGGAAGGAACCATTCGTAAGGCCTTGCTAGAAGAAGGAGCCATTGACACGGTTATCGGCCTACCTGCCAATATCTTCTTTAATACCAGTATTCCGACCACGGTGATCATTCTCAAAAAGAACCGCACCAATCGCGATGTCTACTTTATCGATGCTTCTAAAGAGTTTGATAAAGGGAAAAATCAGAATATCATGACGGATACCCATATCGAGAAGATTTTAGAAGCCTACAAGTCTCGTGAGGAGATTGATAAGTTTGCCCATCTAGCAAGCTATGAAGAAATCGTCGAAAATGACTACAACCTCAACATCCCTCGCTATGTAGACACCTTTGAGGAAGAAGAAGTCGAGTCACTGACAGACATCGTTAGCAAGATTAACGAGACAAATGAAGCAATCCAAAACCAAACAGCATCCCTACTTGAGATGCTGAGCCAACTCCACGGAACCACACCAGAAGCCGATGATGAACTAAAAGCGTTTTTGAAAGAGTTTAAAGGGTGATGGGGCTAATTTATTCGCTCATATTCCGCTCATAATTAGCTCATTTTTAAGATACAACTTTGTTTCCATGTTTCCTGGAAACTGATAGAAAGTAAGGAGAAAGATGGAACAAACTAACCAAAAATCCCAGTGCCAACAACTCTGGGCTAGAAACAAATACCTGGTCTTGAGCCATTCCAGCAATATTTACAATGAGATTCGCCAATATCTCAAGAATGAAGTGGTGGAGGTCAGTCATGTTCAAGAACTGATCGACCGTGCCTGTCAAATCCCAGAACACAAGGGTCAGGTTTGCAATGCCTTCCAGCATATTTGGGGCTATTTCAAAAAGAAAGCGACAGATGCTGAGCGCAAGGACTATATGCTCTTGCTGGATCGCTACCGCTTTGGTCAGGTTTCCAAGGAAGACTTGATTGCTAAAACTCGAGAGTTGCTTGAACTCTACCCAAATAGCTACTTGCAACATTCAACCTTACTGAAAGGAGACTCCCATGAGACTTTGGCATGAGGCTTTGATTTCACAACTTCCCCGTCCTCAACTTTTGGGGCAACATCGAGAGTGCTGCGCCTTGCGTGGCAATGGCTGGGGGAGAAAGCATGCGACAGTGGACTATGTCTTTACTCACTCGCCTTATCACCTCTATGCCTATCATCGCTTGATCATGGAGGAGATGGCTAACCGTGGCTACAATGTCAGTCCAGAGTGGCTGGATAAGAACTACCGTGGAAAGACCTGTCATCCTTATGAAGACTTGCCTGAGGAAAAGTTGGGTAATCCCATCTATAGTGAGCATGATGCAGAATACTATGAGGAGTGTCTGGCTAATCTCCGTGAGAAGGGGATCAACCTATAGTCTTTTCTAATAACAAGCCATAGTCACTGATGAGAATCGTCAATAGCTCGTTTGAGCATTCCAACTAAAATACAGTCACAAAATAAGCTATACAAAGGATTTGAGACACTGGTCTCAAATCTTTTTCTGTTGTCTAAAAGAGTGATATAGTTTCAAACTATATCAAAGCCTAATTATTTACAATTATACAGACAGTTTCTTTTCTGTTAAGATAGTTTCAACAACAAATTTTGGAGGACACATCATGTCAACTACAATCATCGGTTTCCCTCGTTTGGGCGAATTCCGCGAATTAAAATTTACAACTGAAAAATACTTTAGAAAAGAAATCTCAGAAGAAGAACTCTTGGCGGCCGCAAAAGACTTGCGTGCTAAACACTGGAACATTGTCAAAGAAAAAGGCATCACTGAAATTCCATCAAATGACTTTTCTCACTATGACAACTTCCTAGATGCAGCTTTCCTTTTCAACGTGGTACCTGCTTCAGTTCAAAACTTGGACTTGTCTGACCTTGAGCGCTACTTTGCTTTGGGACGTGGTTACCAAGGAGAAAAAGGGGACGTGCGTGCCCTTCCGATGAAGAAATGGTTTAACACCAACTACCACTACATCGTTCCTAAATTTGAAAAAGACACTCAAGTTAAATTGGCTGGTCACAAGATTTTTGATGAGTTCCAAGAAGCAAAAGAACTTGGTCTCAACACTCGTCCAGTCCTTGTAGGTCCGTTCACTTTCCTTCAATTGTCAGATTTTGAAGACGGTGTGAAAGCAGAAGACTTCGTAGATAGCTTAGTAGCTGCTTACCAAGAGGTCTTTGCTAAATTGGCTGAGCTTGGTGCGACTCGTATCCAATTGGACGAAGCAGCTCTTGTCAAAGATTTGACAGCTGAAGAAAAAGCCCTCTTCTTGAACCTCTACAACAAGCTTTTGGCTGACAAGAAAGGTCTTGAAGTCTTGCTTCAAACTTACTTCGGTGACGTTCGTGACGTCTACGCTGACCTTGTGAACTTGCCAGTAGATGCCATTGGTTTGGACTTCGTTGAAGGTAAGAAAACTCTTGAACTCGTTAAAGGTGGCTTCCCAGCTGACAAGACTCTCTATGCAGGTATTGTCAATGGTAAGAACATCTGGCGTAACAACTATGAAAAGAGCTTGGCGATTCTTGAACAAATCCCAGCTGAAAACATCGTTTTGACTAGCTCATGCTCACTTCTTCATGTGCCATTTACAACAGCTAACGAAGAATTTGAACCAGCTATCTTGAACCACTTTGCTTTTGCAGTTGAAAAATTGGATGAGATTCGTGATTTGGATGCTATCCGCAATGGTCAAGGTGAAGCAGCTCTTGCTGCTAACAAAGAACTCTTTGCGACTGAACGTGTGGGTGAAAATGCAGAACTTCGTGCGCGTATCGCTGGTTTGACAGACGCAGACTACACTCGTTTGCCAGCCTTTGCAGAACGTGAAGCTATCCAAGAAGAAGCCTTTAAACTTCCAGCTCTTCCAACAACAACCATCGGTTCATTCCCTCAAACAAAAGAAGTTCGTGCCAAACGTTTGGCCTTCCGTAAGGGTGAATTGTCTCAAGAAGAATACGATGCCTTCCTTGCTGAAACGATCGACGAATGGATCAAATGGCAAGAAGAAGTTGGATTTGACGTGCTTGTACACGGTGAGTTTGAGCGTAACGACATGGTTGAGTACTTCGGTCAAAACTTGTCAGGTTACCTCTTCTCTAAAAACGGTTGGGTACAATCATACGGTATGCGTGGGGTGAAACCACCAATCATCTGGGGTGATGTCACTCGTCTCAACCCAATCACTGTCAAATGGTCTAGCTATGCTCAAAGTCGTACAGACAAACCTGTTAAGGGTATGTTGACTGGACCTGTTACCATCCTCAACTGGTCATTCCCACGTGAAGACATCTCTATCAAGGACTCAACTCTTCAAATCGCTCTTGCTATCAAGGATGAAGTTCTTGACCTTGAAGCTGCTGGTGTGAAAATCATCCAAATCGATGAGGCTGCTCTTCGTGAGAAATTGCCACTCCGTCGTAGCGACTGGTACGAAGACTACCTTGACTGGGCAATTCCTGCCTTCCGCTTGGTACATTCAACAGTAGCGCCAGACACACAAATCCACACTCACATGTGTTACTCAGAATTTACAGATATCATCCCAGCTATCGACAACATGGATGCAGATGTTATTTCCTTTGAAGCTAGCCGTTCAAACCTTGAAATCTTGGACGAACTCAAAGCGAAAAACTTCCAAACAGAAGTGGGACCTGGGGTTTACGATATCCACTCACCTCGTGTGCCAAATGAAGGTGAAATCGACAATACAATCGAAGCCATCCTTGCTAAAGTGCCAAGCAAGAAAGTTTGGATCAACCCTGACTGTGGTTTGAAAACACGTGGTATTCCAGAAACAAAAGAAAGCTTGATCCGCCTTGTTGAAGCAGCTAAAGCTGCGCGTGAGAAATTGTAAGATTAGATTTCTCCCTATAACGGTTGTTCAAAATGAAATCAAAAAGAAAAGGATAAGGACTATGTCACGCCAAACACCGTCACTCTCATTTGAAGTGTTCCCTCCAAACCCAGAAGTGGGTAATGATAAAATTATTTCAGCCTTGCAGGACATGCAGGAGTTGGCTCCTCACTTTATCAGTGTAACTGCCAGCAATAATAAGTTTAATATCAAGGAAACGACGGTTCGTTTGGCTGACTTTATCCAAAATGACTTGGCGATTCCGACTATTGCTCACTTGCCAGCCATCTATTTGACTAAGGACAAGGTGGCTGAAACTATTGCTGACTTGGACAAGGTTGGGGTGCAGAAAATCTTGGCTCTTCGTGGGGATATTATTCCTGATGTGGAACCTCAAAAGGATTTCCGTTATGCAACGGACTTGATCGAGTTCATCAAGGAGCAAGCCCCTCACTTTGATATTATCGGAGCATGCTATCCAGAAGGGCATCCAGATTCACCAAATCAGATTTCAGATATCCAAAATCTTAAGAAGAAAGTAGATGCAGGTTGTTCGAGCCTTGTAACCCAGCTTTTCTTTGACAATGAGCGCTTCTATGATTTCCAAGACAAGTGCATCTTGGCTGGGATTGATGTTCCTATTCATGCAGGGATTATGCCAATTCTGAATCGAAATCAGGCTCTCCGCCTCTTGAAGACTTGTGAGAATATCCATCTTCCACGCAAATTTAAAGCCATCTTAGACAAGTATGAGCATGACCCTGAGTCGCTCAGAGCAGCAGGACTTGCCTATGCAGTGGATCAGATCGTGGACTTGGTAACGCAGGATGTCGCAGGTGTGCATCTCTACACCATGAACAATGCTGAAACAGCAAAATACATCCACCAAGCAACCCATGCCTTGTTTAATCATCAGTCTTTAGGATAATAAAAAGCAAACCATTCTTCTCAGGTGAGGGGAATGGTTCCTTTTTAATGGTAAAGACCGCACTTTTTAAGAAAAATATGATAAAATAGACTCTGTACGTACTTGATACAAAGATGAGGGTATTTAGGTTGTAGAAGTTTGTTTAAAGTGGATTATTTTTTAAACAAAATATGATAATAGGTGTCTCAAAAAACACGAACGGAGTGAGTATTTAAAAGATATTTCAAGCTATAGTAGTATCCTAGAGAATAACTCTGTTATTTTCTAGGACGGAATTTTTTAGACTTCAGGCTAAAAAATAAGGGATGAAATTCCGAAGGAAGTTGCTCCCGTCCGCACTATTCCAGTGAAATATCAAAAAAACTACTTAATTGAATTTTGGTCTCATTTCTTAGGAAAAAAGACAAGCTTCCTAGCATTCATCGAATGCTTCGTCACCTTCCTATTTTTCTACAGAAATGTTCGGCAAACCGAACCGTCCAAAATATCTTGATTTTTGTAGGCAAGGCGTATAATTTCATCAATCCAAAGGGGATTAAAATGACAAAACAAGTGTTTCAAACGACTTTTGCGGGTCGTGAGTTAATCGTAGAGACTGGTCAGGTTGCTAAGCAAGCAAATGGCTCTGTTGTCGTGCGTTACGGTGAGTCAACTGTCTTGACTGCTGCCGTTATGTCTAAGAAAATGGCAACTGGGGATTTCTTCCCACTTCAAGTCAACTACGAAGAAAAAATGTATGCGGCTGGGAAGTTTCCAGGTGGCTTTATGAAACGTGAAGGACGTCCTTCAACAGATGCGACCTTGACAGCGCGTTTGATTGACCGTCCAATCCGTCCAATGTTTGCAGAAGGTTTCCGTAACGAAGTGCAAGTGATCAACACGGTTCTTTCTTACGATGAAAATGCATCTGCACCTATGGCTGCTATGTTTGGTTCATCCTTGGCACTTTCTATCTCAGATATTCCATTTGACGGTCCAATTGCTGGGGTTCAGGTGGGCTATGTAGACGGTGAAATCATCATCAACCCTAGTCAAGAACAAGCAGAGCAATCTCTTCTTGAATTGACAGTAGCTGGTACCAAGCACGCCATCAACATGGTAGAGTCTGGTGCCAAAGAATTGTCAGAAGAAATCATGTTGGAAGCCCTTCTCAAAGGGCATGAAGCAGTCAAAGAATTGATTGCCTTCCAAGAAGAAATCGTCGCTGCGGTTGGTAAGGAAAAAGCAGAAGTGGAATTGCTTCACGTAGATGAGGAATTACAAGCTGAAATCATCGCAGCCTATAACAGTGACCTTCAAAAAGCGGTTCAAGTAGAAGAAAAACTGGCTCGTGAAGCTGCAACTCAAGCAGTTAAAGACCAGGTAACAGCAGTTTACGAAGAAAAATATGCAGACCACGAAGAATGTGACCGTATCATGCGTGATGTGGCTGAAATCTTGGAACAAATGGAACACGCTGAAGTGCGCCGTTTGATCACAGAAGATAAGGTGCGTCCTGATGGTCGTAAGGTCGATGAAATCCGTCCTTTGGATGCGGTTGTTGACTTCCTTCCTCGTGTGCACGGCTCTGGTCTCTTCACTCGTGGACAAACTCAGGCTCTTTCAGTTTTGACCTTGGCTCCGATGGGTGAAACTCAAATCATTGATGGTTTGGATCCAGAGTATAAGAAACGCTTTATGCACCATTATAACTTCCCTCAATACTCTGTAGGGGAAACTGGACGCTACGGTGCACCTGGTCGTCGTGAAATCGGTCACGGTGCTCTTGGTGAGCGTGCTCTTGCTCAAGTCTTGCCAAGTTTGGAAGAATTCCCATATGCTATCCGTTTGGTAGCTGAGGTCTTGGAATCAAATGGTTCTTCATCTCAGGCTTCTATCTGTGCGGGAACGCTTGCCCTTATGGCTGGTGGTGTGCCAATCAAGGCGCCAGTAGCTGGTATTGCCATGGGACTTATCTCAGATGGAAACAACTATACAGTCTTGACAGATATCCAAGGTTTGGAAGACCACTTTGGAGACATGGACTTCAAGGTTGCAGGAACTCGTGACGGGATTACAGCCCTTCAAATGGATATCAAGATCCAAGGGATCACTGCAGAAATCTTGACTGAAGCCCTTGCCCAAGCCAAGAAAGCTCGTTTTGAAATCCTTGATGTGATTGAAGCAACCATTCCAGAAGTTCGTCCAGAATTGGCTCCAACTGCTCCGAAAATTGATACTATTAAGATTGATGTGGACAAGATTAAGATTGTCATCGGTAAGGGTGGAGAAACCATCGACAAGATTATCGCTGAAACAGGCGTTAAGATTGATATCGATGAAGAAGGAAATGTGTCTATCTACTCTAGCGACCAAGATGCTATTAACCGTGCTAAAGAAATTATTGCTGGTTTGGTCCGTGAAGCTAAGGTGGACGAAGTTTACCGTGCTAAAGTCGTTCGTATCGAGAAATTTGGTGCCTTTGTTAACCTCTTTGATAAGACAGATGCCCTTGTTCATATCTCTGAGATGGCTTGGACACGTACCAATAATGTCGAAGACTTGGTAGCAATCGGGGATGAAGTTGATGTTAAGGTTATCAAGATTGATGAAAAAGGACGTGTGGATGCTTCTATGAAGGCCCTTCTTCCTCGTCCTCCAAAACCTGAACGTGATGAAAAAGGTGAAAAAACAGAGCGTCCTCACCGCCCACGTCATCACAAGGATCACAAACCTAAGAAAGAATTTACAGAAACACCAAAAGATTCAGAATAAGAAAAGGAGAAATGTATGGGATGGTGGCGCGAAACCATTGATATCGTAAAAGAAAATGATCCAGCGGCCCGCACCACTTTGGAGGTTTTGCTGACTTATCCAGGTGTCAAGGCCTTGGCGGCCCACCGTCTCTCGCATTTTCTCTGGAAGCATGGCTTCAAACTCCTGGCTCGTATGCACAGTCAGTTCTGGCGCTTTTGGACTCAGATTGAGATTCATCCGGGTGCTCAGATTGATTCAGGTGTCTTTATCGACCATGGTTCTGGCTTGGTGATTGGAGAGACAGCTATCGTTGAGACGGGAGTTCTCCTCTATCATGGGGTGACTCTTGGGGGAACAGGGAAAGACTGTGGCAAACGCCATCCTACCGTTCGAAAGGGAGCTCTCATATCGGCTCATGCCCAAGTTATTGGACCAGTGGAAATCGGTGAAAATGCCAAGGTGGGAGCAGCCGCAGTTGTTGTGGCAGATGTACCTAGTGATGTGACAGTTGTCGGAATTCCAGCGAAGATTGTCCGTGTTCATGGTGAGAAAGACGAGCCAACCATTCACGAGGTAGAGGAGAAACGGAAATACTATCTAGACAAGCTAGAGCATGCCCGTGAAGCCAGTCACAGATCGTCGGGGTTGTAGAGGATACCTATATGATTCAAGCAAGAAACAAGTTAAGCCAAGAGGAGTTATCTGAGGCGAAAAAACTCATTAACTGTTGCCAAGCCTATGACGGTACCTATCGTGATCCCTATCTTTCTAACATGCTTAATTTTGACCCAAACATGCCCGCCTTTTTCCTTTATTATGAAAAAGGCGAACTTGTTGGTTTATTAACTGTCTATGCAGATGACCAAGATGTAGAAGTGACGATACTGGTTCATCCAGATCATCGCCGTCAGGGAATTGCGCGTGCATTGTTTACTAGTTTTGAGAGAGAAACAGCTTCTTTTCCGATTCATTCAGTCACTTTTCAGACAGAGCGTGTTTTTCTAGACCGCCATCCTGATTTTGTTAGCAACTGGGGATTGGTCGAGGACGAGGATACAGAAACCTGGTTAGGTAAGGATAGAAGACCTTATCCGTTAGAAAAGCTTTCCAATCTTGAAGTTTTGTTAGCAGATAGTTCGTATCAGGATCAAATTAGTCAGTTAAAATTTCAGGCATTCTCAGAAGAGCATGAATCTAGAGAGATTGTGGATAGATATGTCGCTGAAGCTCTGAAGGATCCAGAAAGTCGCTTATATATTTTGTTAAAAGACGGTCAGATTATTGGAACTTGCACGGTAGATTTATCGACTAATACGAATTACTTCTACGGTTTAGCAATATCAGAACTTGAACGTGGGAAAGGCTATGGAAGCTACTTAGCAAAATCCCTAGTCAATCAACTAATTAAGCAAAATGATAAGGAATTTCAGATTGCAGTGGAAGATAGCAATGTAGGTGCCAAACGTTTGTATGAAAAAATTGGTTTTGTCAAACAGACTCAGGTGGTTTATCTGAATGAGAAAGAGTAATAAATGCTATTAGAAGAATTTGAAAATGTACCTGCTGTTATAGAGCCAACTGATCGAAGCCTCCTTAGTGGTGGAGAAATCTGTGATACCATTATCTTGTCTTTTAATGGAGAAATCCTTGAACGAGTAAAGCAGATAGATGGTGTCTACGAAGGTGGCTATCTTACCAATCTAAATGGTAAACTGCCATGGTATATCTATGAAAAAGATGGGAGTAAGGTAGCAGTTGCTATGGCTCTTATTGGAGCTCCAATGGTTGTTGGACTCTTAGAAGAACTCAAAGCAAGAGGGTTTAAGAACTTTATCGTTTTAGGATCTTGCGGAGTTCTAGACCAGTCTATTCAAGCAGATAAGATTATCCTACCAAGCTCGGCTTTACGTGATGAAGGTACTAGTTATCACTATGCTACAGCAAGTGATGAGATAGCTTATGACCAATCTCTACTCTTAACTATAGAAAAAGCCTTGGATAAAGCTGGCATTGAGCATATTCGAACAAAGTCTTGGACCACAGATGCCTTCTATCGTGAGACAGCTGCTAAAGTCAAACGAAGACTAGCAGCAGGAGCTAGAGTTGTAGATATGGAAGCTTCAGCTATCATGGCTTGGAGTCAATTTCGCAAGAGTAAAGTCTATCAGTTCTTCTACACAGCTGACTATGTAGATCATCATAACCGAGCCTGGGATGCCCGCCATGAAGAGCGGACAGCTGATGCCATGACTTTTTTCACTATCGCTTTGACAATAGCAAAGGAACTAGAAAGGAAACTACAAGAATGGCAGTATATTTTTACGGCTGTATCACCATGGATGGCTACTTGGCAGACAGCCAGCACAGGATAGACTGGCTGCATCAGCTTGGTTCTGTAGAGGATACAGGCTATGATGACTTTTACAGGCAAATGGATATCACCATCATGGGCAAGCGGACCTTTGAGGAAATCCAAGATTTGCAAGATGTAGAAAGTTTTTATCAAGCTACGGAAAACTATGTCTTTACGCATGATAGAAACCTGCCTGTCAGCAATTACCAGCCAGTAGCTGGGGATGTGGTGGACTTTGTTCGCCAGATTGACAAAGGCAAAAATGTCTTTGTGATTGGTGGTAATTCCTTAGTAGGACCGCTCTTGGATGCGGATCTTTTCGACCACCTCATTATTCAGATAGCGCCCCTTATCCTAGGAAAGGGGGTTCCCCTCTTTACCCAAGAGGAAGGGCAGCGCTTTTATCAACTGGATAGCCTCAGACAATTTGGTCCTTTTGCAGAGCTGGTTTTCAGCCGAAAAAGTCAGAAATAGAGAAGGGAGTGGACCGCATGATTAAAATTTACGATACCATGTCTCGTGTTTTGCGAGAGTTTGTCCCGATTGAGGACGGCAAAGTCAAGATGTATGTTTGTGGGCCAACCGTGTATAACTATATCCACGTGGGGAATGCCCGTTCGACGGTAGCTTTTGATACCATTCGTCGCTATTTTGAGTACCGTGGGTATGAGGTTGCCTATATTTCCAATTTTACGGATGTGGATGATAAGATTATCAACCGTGCCAAGGAAGAAGGCATCACGCCTCAGGAGGTTGCGGACAAGTACATCGCTGCCTTTCGTGAGGATGTGACGGCCTTGGGCGTCAAACCTGCGACCCGCCATCCGCGTGTGGTGGAGTTTATGGCTGACATCATCCGCTTTGTGGAAGATTTGATTGAAAAAGGCTTTGCCTACGAGAGTCAAGGAGATGTCTATTTCCGTGTGGAAAAATCTCACAACTATGCCAAATTGGCTAATAAAACCTTGGAAGATTTGGAGCTGGGTGCTTCAGGTCGTACCGATGAAGAAACGGCTCGTAAGGAAAATCCTGTAGACTTTGCCCTCTGGAAAGCTGCAAAACCAGGTGAGATTTCTTGGGACAGTCCTTGGGGACCTGGTCGTCCGGGCTGGCATATCGAGTGTTCGGTTATGTCGACAGAGATTTTGGGAGATACCATTGATATTCACGGTGGTGGAGCTGACCTAGAGTTTCCGCATCATACCAACGAAATAGCCCAATCAGAAGCCAAGACTGGTCAGACTTTTGCCAACTACTGGATGCACAATGGCTTTGTCAATATCGAAAATGTCAAGATGTCCAAGTCCTTGGGCAACTTTATAACCGTACACGATGCCCTCAAAACCCTCGATGGGCAAGTGTTGCGTTTCTTCTTTGCGACTCAGCATTACCGTAAGCCTATCAACTTTACCGAAAAAGCAGTGCGAGACGCCGAAACTAATCTCAAATATCTGAAGAACACTTACGAACAACCATTTACAGGAAACGTGGATACCCAAGAGTTACAAGCTTTTAAAGACAAGTTTGTTGCCGCTATGGATGAGGATTTCAACTCCGCCAACGGTATCACAGTTGTCTTTGAAATGGCCAAATGGATCAACTCAGGAAACTATGATGCAAGTGTTAAGGAAGCTCTTGCGGATATGTTGGAGGTCTTTGGGATTGTCTTTGTTGAGGAAGTTTTGGATGCAGAGATTGAAGCTTTGATCCAAAAACGTCAAGAAGCGCGTGCCAATCGTGACTTTGCGACAGCAGACCAAATCCGTGACCAATTAGCGACTCAAGGAATTAAGCTCCTTGATACCAAGGATGGAGTGAGGTGGACTCGTGATTGATGTCAATCTCATTAACGGGATTGCGCTAGCTTTTGAAGGAGATGCAGTTTACTCCATGTATATCCGTCGCCATCTCATCCGTAAAGGCATGACCAAACCCAACAAACTCCACCAAGAGGCGACTAAGTATGTCTCAGCCAAGGCTCAGGCTCGCTTGATTGCCCTCATGTTGGAGGAGCAAGTCCTGACGGAAAAAGAAGAAGAAATCTATAAACGTGGTCGCAATACCAATAGCCACACAAAGGCTAAAAATGCTGATGTGGTGACTTACCGCATGTCTACAGGTTTTGAAGCAGTCATGGGCTATCTCCATCTGACTGAAAATCTGGAGCGTCTAGAGACCATAATTTCTTGGTGCATCCAAAAAGTGGAGGGCTAGAATATGATTGCAAAGGAATTACAAGACTGGTTTCCTGAAGCTCAGATTTCAGATCAGCCAGTAGAGAAACCGGGCTATCTCACTCTCCCTTTAGCTTCTAAGCAGTGGATTTTACTGGAGGAAGCTGGGCTCAGCGAGCGTGAAAAGCAGCTGGTTGCCCTTTTGACCCAGCAAGAGCAGGCTCGTTCGCTCAATCCTTGGTATCCCTATCTGATTGAGGGGAAGGGGCAGGCACCACAAACTTTCAAAAAGATTCAGCTGGTTTATTGCCATCTTTCCTATTTCCAACAGGAAAATCTATCCTCTTGGCTAGACATGATGCGGACTCTTTTTCCCAACTGCCAGACAGTATTGCAGGTCGGGGCTCAGGATTATGTATTTGTGCTTCAACAAGATAAGTACACCTCTGTTCGCTCAATCTTATCTGATACGATTGAAGCGGTTGAGTATGACTTTGACCTTCGTCTGTCTATCATGTTGGGGCAGGTGTGGTTTCAGACAGGCTCTCAAGCCCTATCAGACTTGATCAAAGCGGAGCGAGATTTGTTTAAGACTTGGTGGCGCCAAGGTCACCAAGGTGTACACACCTTTTCACAGCTCTATCTGTGGAGTATGGGAGAAAGGCTAGTGGACTCGAGAGTCATTAAAGAATGCCTGCACCAGATGATTTTGGATCAGGATCAGATTCAGGAAATCATTCTTTCTCTTTGGGAAAACAGTGCTGTTCTGACTAAAACAGCCCAGCAACTCTATCTGCACCGCAATTCTCTCCAATATAAGATTGATAAATGGGAAGAGTTAACAGGACTTCAGTTGAAGGAGTTAACGGATCTTACCTTGTGTTATCAGTTGATTTTACCAGATATTCTCTAAAGTTTTGTGCAAGTTG
>CAUSWL010000020.1:0-21515 GCA_963535345.1 uncultured Streptococcus sp. | reverse complement strand
TGTCTTTAAACTTTTCTAAGATGACTTTTCTAAATTTGACATTGACATCACTAGCGAGGGAAACAGCCAAGATATCCCGATACTGTAGTTTTTCTTCTGCACTTCCAAGGTCAGATAGGCTGTTAAAGAAGACCAGACCACGGAAATCCTCAACATGAGCTAGTTTTCGTAGCATATCCACTCTGTGACGTTGATCTACCTGCATATAGAAGTGTTGGATGTTGTCCAATTTTTGGTCAGAAAGATCAATGGTACGTGTGTTAGGCGCAATCTTTTCTTGGTCAAACTTGGTCGTCGCACTCATGTAGACAAGTTGGTGGTCACGCGGTGCGTAGTGAGTGATTTTCTCGACAAAGTGAATCTGAGAATCATCGAGCAATTGGTCGAATTCATCCAGGATGATGGTTTCCACATTCATCATCTTGATTTTTTTCAATTTAATGAGTTCAAAGATACGGCCAGGAGTTCCAATCAGAATTTCTGGTCCTTTTTTTAGGCGTTCAATCTGGCGTTTCTGACTCGAACCTGATAAGAAGAGTTGGGCAGTTAAGCCGATAGCTTCAGCCCACGTTTTACATACATCAAAAATCTGTCCAGCAAGCTCCGTATTTGGTGCTAGAATCAAGAGTTGTTGGGCTTTTTTCTTTTGTAGTCTGAGAAGACTTGGTAGAAGGTAAGCTAGGGTCTTACCAGTTCCTGTAGGGCTCACTCCTAGGAGGTTTTCTCCGGCAATAAGGGGCTCAAATAGTTGGGTTTGAATGGGGGTGAATTCTTGGAAACCGAGTTGGTCACTTAGTTCTTGCCATTCAGTAGGTAGTTTGGTTTTCATTTTTCTGCCTCAAATCTAATGCCAGCAGTCTGGCGCATGGTATATAGTATCTCATGAACAGAACTTGCATCTTCCAGCCAAGTTTGGTAGAGATTCAGATCTGGTTGTTGGATCATGTGTGCAAATGCAGCGACTTCCTCAGTCATCGTATGAGGAGCCTGTTGAATAGGAAGCTGAACTTGATTTCCTTGGTGGTCGGTAAAAATAGCCGAGCGAACATGCTCGATGGTGTTGAGGGTCAAGGTACCATCTGTCGTATAAATTTCGCAAGGAAGATTGGAAGTGATGTTTTTCCCAGCCTTGATATGAACTTGAAAGTCAGGGTAGAAGAGGATTCCGTCTCCATTCAGGTCCATGCTATTGTCCAGCTGTTGAGCCATGTAGGTCGCGTCCTGAGCCTTTCCAAAGAGGCGAACGGCAGAGTAGAGAGGATAAATCCCCAAATCCATGAGAGCACCGCCAGCAAAACTGTCTGAAAAGACATTGGGCGTATGTCCAGCCAACAAGTCAGGCATCTTGGAAGAATACTTGGCATAGTTGAAATCTGCTCCCAGCACTTGCTTGTCTGCTAAAAAGTTTTTGATAGTGGTAAAAGCTTCTTCGTGGTAATTACGAGCTGCTTCAAAGATAAAACAGTGATTTTTCTCAGCTGTTTGTCTCAAATCTAGCCATTCATGTGGCTGAGTGACAGCTGGCTTTTCAAGAATGACGTGTTTCCCAAAAGACAAGGCTGCTTTGGCTTGAACAAAATGCAAGGAGTTTGGACTAGCGATATAGACTACATCAAAGGAGCTCTTGAAGAAGTCTTCTACTTGATCAAAGAGTTGGATATCTTGATAGCGAGAAGCAAAGGTTGCTGCTGTTTCTATCTTTCTAGAATAGACAGCGACCAGCTGGTATTCTCCGTTAGCATGGGCTGCTTCTATGAAATGATGACTGATAGCCCCTGTTCCGATGACACCTAATTTAAGCATAAATACTCCTTTTCCGACTTCAAATCCTTCCTTCATTATAACATAGAAAAGAAGGACTATCCAACAGATGGTAAAAATTTTCAAATGGGCTACGCATTTTTAGGAGAAAGTGGTACAATATTGAAATGAGTAAATGAAACTGAATTGGGAGAGAAAATGAGATTATTACCAATAAGAAAAATATCACGTCAGTCTAAGCGACTAGCGCTTTTTTTGACTTTTTGTGCAGGATATGTCGATGCTTATACCTTTATCGTGCGAGGGAACACCCTTGTCGCTGGACAGACTGGGAATGTGGTTTTTCTTTCTGTAGGACTTATTCAACAAAATGTATCGGATGCCAGTGCCAAAGTAATGACCTTGTTTTCCTTTATGATGGGTGTCTTTTTTCTGACATTGTATAAGGAAAAACTACGAATTGTTAAAAAGCCGATTTTGTCCTTGATTCCACTTGCAGTCTTATCCCTAATTATAGGCTTTGTGCCGCAAACGGTTGACAATATCTATCTCGTACCGCCCTTGGCCTTTTGTATGGGACTGGTGACAACAGCCTTTGGAGAAGTGTCAGGTATTGCCTATAATAATGCTTTTATGACGGGCAATATTAAACGAACCATGTTGGCTTTTGGAGATTATTTCCGGACCAAGCATACGCCTTTTCTACGAGAGGGCTTGATTTTTGTTAGCTTACTTAGTAGTTTTGTCTTCGGAGTTGTTTTTTCAGCTTATTTGACGATTTACTATCAGGAGAAGACAATTCTAGGTGTTCCTCTTATGATGAGTATCTTTTACTTCAGTATGCTTTTTGCTTCTTGGAGAAAAAAAGGGAAAGAAAAAGCTTAAATTTGATTGATTTCGCTTGTAAGAAAAAAGAAGATATGCTATACTTGAAGAGTTGACTATGCACAATCCTGTGCAACCGCACGAACATCGTTTGCTCATCGTATACAAAATTTAAACTTTGTTATACTTAGAGCTCTTCTTTTAAGTGGTTCGTCCCACGATGCTAGGCGAGTCTTCACAAAAATACGGGGAAACCCTAAAAATCATAGGAGGTGCATAATGAGCACATACGCAATTATCAAAACTGGCGGAAAACAAGTTAAAGTTGAAGTTGGTCAAGCAGTTTACGTTGAAAAATTGAACGTTGAAGCTGGTCAAGAAGTTACTTTTAACGAAGTTGTTCTTGTTGGTGGTGAAAACACTGTTGTCGGAACTCCACTTGTTTCTGGAGCTACTGTTGTTGGAACTGTTGAAAAACAAGGAAAACAAAAGAAAGTTGTTACTTACAAGTACAAACCTAAAAAAGGTAGCCACCGTAAACAAGGTCACCGTCAACCATATACAAAAGTTGTCATCAACGCAATCAACGCTTAATTTTAAGGAGAACACATGATACAAGCAGTCTTTGAGAGAGCCGAAGATGGCGAGCTGAGGAGTGCGGAAATTACTGGACACGCCGAGAGTGGCGAATACGGCTTAGATGTCGTGTGTGCATCGGTTTCTACGCTTGCCATTAACTTTATCAATTCTATTGAGAAATTTGCAGGCTATGAACCAATCCTAGAATTAAACGAAGATGAAGGTGGCTATCTGATGGTTGAAATTCCAAAAGATCTTCCTTCACACCAGAGAGAAATGACCCAGTTATTCTTTGAATCATTTTTCTTAGGTATGGCAAACTTATCGGAGAACTCTTCTGAGTTCGTCCAAACCAGAGTTATCACAGAAAACTAACACGGAGGAAAACATTATGTTAAAAATGACTCTTAACAACTTGCAACTTTTCGCCCACAAAAAAGGTGGAGGTTCTACATCAAACGGACGTGATTCACAAGCAAAACGTCTTGGAGCTAAAGCAGCTGACGGACAAACTGTAACAGGTGGATCAATCCTTTACCGTCAACGTGGTACACACATCTACCCAGGTGTAAACGTTGGACGTGGTGGAGACGATACTTTGTTCGCTAAAGTTGAAGGCGTAGTACGCTTTGAACGTAAAGGACGCGATAAAAAACAAGTTTCTGTTTACCCAATCGCAAAATAAAAAGGTCCAGTGAACCTTTTTATCCCGAGCCTTAGTATTTTAAGGCGAGGAAGCTAGAAGTAGCATTAAATAAGGCTTTCCGAGTTTTCGGAGAGCCTATTTTTTTGTTTTGATACCCATATCGAATTTAATAAAGAATAGTTAGATTTAAATTTGCGATGGACACTTTTTTCTTTTTTGGAAAAATTCTGAAATATGGTATAATGAACAGATAGAGAAGTTGGGGGTAGAAGATGAACATTCAACAATTACGCTATGTTGTGGCCATTGCCAATAGTGGTACTTTCCGTGAAGCTGCTGAAAAGATGTATGTTAGTCAGCCGAGTCTGTCTATTTCTGTTCGCGATTTGGAAAAAGAGTTAGGCTTTAAAATTTTCCGTCGGACGAGTTCGGGAACGTTTTTGACCCGTCGTGGTATGGAATTTTATGAAAAAGCGCAGGAGTTGGTCAAAGGATTTGATGTTTTTCAAAATCAGTATGCCAATCCTGAGGAAGAAAAGGATGAATTTTCCATTGCCAGTCAGCACTATGATTTCTTGCCACCAACGATTACGGCTTTTTCAGAACGCCATCCTGACTACAAGAACTTTCGTATTTTTGAGTCTACTACAGTTCAAATATTAGACGAAGTAGCCCAAGGGCATAGTGAGATTGGGATTATCTACCTCAACAATCAAAATAAAAAGGGCATCATGCAACGGGTTGAAAAGCTTGGTTTAGAAGTTATCGAACTAATTCCTTTCCAGACTCACATTTATCTTCGTGAAGAGCATCCTTTAGCACAGAAAGAGGAATTGGTCATGGAGGATCTAGCGGATCTGCCAACGGTTCGGTTTACTCAGGAAAAAGATGAGTATCTATACTATTCAGAGAACTTTGTCGACACAAGCGCGAGCTCGCAGATGTTCAATGTGACGGACCGTGCTACTTTGAATGGTATTTTGGAGCGGACGGATGCCTATGCGACAGGTTCAGGGTTTTTAGATAGTGACAGTGTTAATGGCATCACAGTCATTCGTCTCAAGGATAATCTAGATAACCGCATGGTCTATGTCAAACGGGAAGAAGTGGAGCTTAGCCAAGCTGGGACTCTTTTCGTAGAAGTCATGCAAGAATATTTTGATCAAAAGAGGAAATCATGAAAAAAAGAGGAATAGTAGCAGTCATTGTACTGCTTTTGATTGGGCTGGATCAGTTGGTCAAAAATTATGTTGTCCAGCAGATTCCATTGGGTGAAGTGCGTTCGTGGATCCCCAATCTTGTTAGCTTGACCTATCTGCAAAATAGAGGAGCAGCCTTCTCCATGCTGCAAGATCAGCAGTGGTTATTTGCTGTCATTACACTGGTCGTCATGGTAGGAGCCATTTGGTATCTACATAAACACATGGAGGATTCTCTCTGGTTAGTTTTTGGACTGACTTTGATAATCGCGGGAGGTCTTGGCAACTTTATCGACAGAATGAGTCAAGGTTTTGTGGTGGATATGTTTCACCTAGACTTTATCAACTTTGCGATTTTCAATGTTGCTGATAGTTATTTGACAGTTGGTGTCATTGTTTTATTGATTGCAATGCTTAAAGAGGAAGTAAATGGAAATAAAAATTGAAACTGGTGGGCAACGTCTAGACAAGGCTCTGTCAGATTTGACAGAATTGTCACGCAGTCTCGCGAATGAACAAATCAAGGCTGGACAAGTTTTGGTGAATGGGCAAGCCAAGAAAGCCAAATATACTGTCCAAGAGGGCGATGTGGTCACTTACCATGTGCCAGAACCGGAGGTTTTAGAGTATGTGGCTGAAGATATTCCGCTAGATATCATCTACCAAGATGAGGATGTAGCCGTTGTTAACAAACCTCAGGGGATGGTGGTTCATCCGAGTGCTGGTCATACTAGCGGAACCTTGGTCAATGCCCTCATGTACCATATCAAGGACTTGTCAGGTATCAATGGTGTTCTCCGGCCGGGTATCGTTCACCGCATTGACAAGGACACATCTGGTCTCCTCATGATTGCGAAGAATGATGAGGCCCACTTAGCACTTGCCCAAGAGCTAAAAGATAAGAAGTCTCTACGTAAATACTGGGCGATTGTTCATGGTAATCTGCCAAATGATCGTGGTGTGATTGAAGCGCCGATTGGTCGTAGTGAAAAAGATCGTAAGAAACAGGCAGTGACTGCTAAAGGGAAGCCAGCAGTGACACGTTTTCACGTCTTGGAACGTTTTGGAGATTATAGCTTAGTGGAGTTGCAACTGGAAACAGGGCGTACCCACCAAATCCGCGTTCATATGGCTTATATTGGCCATCCAGTCGCTGGTGATGAAGTCTATGGTCCTCGTAAGACTTTGAAAGGACATGGACAGTTTCTCCATGCTAAGACTCTAGGTTTTACCCATCCGAGAACAGGTGAAACCTTGGAGTTCACAGCAGATATTCCAGAGATTTTTAAAGAAACGCTGGAAAGATTGCGTAAAACTGAGAATAGATAAAAGAGTTGAGATGCCTTGTCTCAACCTTTTTCATTTCAAGTCTTTTCTATTTTAAAGTATTCATGTTATAATGGATAAATATGAAGAATCGGAGTGAGAATATGAAGTACAAACGAATCGTCTTTAAGGTGGGGACCTCCTCCTTGACAAATGAAGACGGGAGTTTATCAAGGAGTAAAGTAAAGGCAATTACCCAGCAATTGGCTATGCTACATGAAGCTGGACATGAGTTGATTTTAGTGTCATCTGGGGCAGTTGCCGCTGGATTTGGAGCTTTGGGTTTTAAAAAACGTCCGACCAAGATTGCGGATAAACAAGCTTCGGCTGCAGTTGGTCAGGGACTTTTGTTGGAGGAATATACAACCAACCTCCTCATGCGCCAAATCGTCTCCGCGCAAATCTTGCTGACACAGGATGATTTTGTAGATAAACGTCGCTATAAGAATGCCCATCAGGCCTTGTCTGTATTGCTTCATCGTGGTGCAATTCCCATCATCAATGAGAATGATAGTGTCGTCATTGACGAACTCAAGGTGGGTGATAATGACACCCTGAGTGCCCAGGTAGCGGCGATGGTTCAAGCAGACCTTTTAGTTCTCTTGACCGATGTGGACGGTCTCTATACTGGAAATCCCAACTCAGATCCAACAGCCAAACGTCTTGAGAAAATCGAGACTATCAATCGTGAGATTATTGATATGGCTGGTGGAGCAGGTTCTTCAAACGGAACTGGGGGCATGCTGACAAAAATCAAAGCTGCAACTATTGCGACGGAGTCAGGTGTGCCAGTCTATATTTGCTCCTCCTTGAAATCTGATGCCTTGATTGAGGCAGCTGAAGAAACTAGGGATGGTTCCTTCTTTGTTGCGCAAGAGAAGGGACTTCGTACCCAGAAACAATGGCTGGCCTTCTATGCTCAAAGTCAGGGAACGATTTGGGTAGATGGTGGAGCTGCAGAGGCACTTTCAAAAAACGGGAAAAGTCTCCTTTTATCAGGCGTGGTAGAAGTGGAAGGAAATTTCTCTTACCACGATATTGTCACAGTAGCAGATAAAGAAACAGGTCAATCTCTTGGAAAGGGACGTGTCCAATTTGGCGTCTCAGCCCTAGAAGATATGCTCCGTTCTCAAAAAGCTAAGGGAGTCTTGATTCACCGTGATGACTGGATTTCCATCACTCCTGAAATCCAGCTGCTCTTTACAGAATTTTAGAGGTGAACGATGGTAATTACACAAGAACAATTTGAACAGGTACAGGCTGTTAAGAAATCAATCAATACTGCTAGTGAAGCAGTGAAAAACCAAGCCTTGCTAGCCATGGCTGATCAATTATTGGCAGCTACTGAGGAGATTTTAGTGGCAAATGCCCTCGATATGGCAGCGGCCAAAGGTAAAATCTCAGATGTCATGCTAGACCGTCTTTATTTGGATGAGGGACGTATAGAAGCGATGGCAAGAGGGATTCGTGAAGTGGTTGCTTTACCAGATCCTATTGGTGAGGTCCTAGAAATAAGTCAGCTTGAAAATGGCTTGCTTATTACTAAGAAGCGTGTGGCCATGGGGGTTATTGGGATTATCTATGAAAGTCGTCCAAATGTGACGTCTGATGCGGCTGCTTTGGCTCTTAAAAGTGGCAATGCGGTCGTTCTTCGTAGTGGTAAGGACGCCTACCAAACAGCTCATGCTATTGTTACAGCCTTGAAGAAGGGTTTGGAGACAACTGCCATTCATCCAAATGTGATTCAACTAGTGGAAGATACCAGTCGTGAAAGTAGCTATGCTATGATGAAGGCCAAGGGCTATCTAGACCTTCTCATACCTCGTGGAGGCGCTGGCTTGATCAATGCCGTGGTTGAGAATGCCATTGTGCCTGTTATCGAGACAGGAACTGGGATTGTCCATGTCTATGTAGATAAGGATGCAGACGAAGACAAGGCTCTAGCCATCATCAACAATGCTAAAACCAGCCGTCCTTCTGTCTGCAATGCCATGGAGGTCTTGCTGGTTCATGAAGACAAGGCAGCAGATTTCCTTCCTCGCTTGGAACAAGTTCTGGTTGCAGAGCGTAAGGAAGCTGGACTGGAACCAATTCAATTCCGCTTGGATAGCCAAGCAAGCCAGTTTGTTTCAGGTCGAGCAGCTGAGGCCCAAGACTTTGACACTGAGTTTTTAGATTATATCCTAGCGGTTAAGGTTGTGAGCAGTTTAGAAGAAGCAGTTGAGCATATTGAAGCTCACAGTACCCATCATTCGGATGCCATTGTGACAGAAAATGCTGAAGCTGCAGCCTACTTTACAAATCAAGTGGACTCTGCAGCGGTGTATGTCAATGCCTCAACGCGTTTCACTGATGGTGGGCAATTTGGTCTTGGATGTGAGATGGGGATTTCTACTCAGAAACTGCATGCGCGTGGGCCTATGGGCTTGAAAGAGTTGACCAGCTACAAGTATGTGGTTACTGGTGACGGACAGATAAGGGAGTAAGAGATGAAGATTGGATTTATCGGTTTGGGAAATATGGGAGGTAGCTTGGCTAAGGCTGTTTTGCAGGGTAAGGCGGGTGCTCAGATTCTCCTTGCCAATCGTAGTCAAGCGAAAGTAGATGCTTTAATTGCCAACTTCGGCGGTCAGGCTTCCAGCAATGAAGAAATCTTCGCAGAAGCAGATGTGATTTTTCTAGGAGTAAAGCCTGCGCAGTTTTCTGAACTGCTTGCTCAATATCAGACCATCCTTGAAAAAAGAGAGAGTCTTCTTTTGATTTCCATGGCGGCTGGATTGACCTTGGAAAAACTAGCTAGTCTTATCCCAAGTCAACATCGTATCATTCGCATCATGCCCAATACTCCAGTGGCTATCGGTCAAGGGGTGATTAGTTATGCCATGTCAGCAAACTGTCTTGCTGAGGACGGTGAACTCTTTTGTCAGCTTTTATCCAATGCGGGTCTATTGGTTGAGCTTGGGGATGACTTAATTGATGCGGCGACAGGTCTTGCAGGTTGTGGGCCAGCCTTTGTCTACCTCTTTATCGAGGCTTTGGCAGATGCAGGTGTTCAGTCAGGATTGCCACGAGAAACGGCTTTGAAAATGGCAGCCCAAACAGTAGTTGGAGCTGGACAAATGGTTCTGGAAAGTCAGCAACATCCTGCGGTCTTGAAAGACCAAGTTTGCAGTCCAGGTGGTTCGACTATCGCTGGTGTAGCAAGTATGGAAGAACATGCCTTTAGAGGTACCGTCATGGACGCAGTTCAGCAAGCCTACAAACGAACACAAGAATTAGGTAAATAAGAGGTTGGGTGACTCCCAGCCTCTTTTATGGTCGATTGAATGGAGAAGACGCAAAAAGATTGTCACAAAAATCTATTTTTTTGATAGAATAGAAGATAGTAAAAAAGAAATGAGTTAGACATGTCAAAAGGATTTTTAGCCTCTTTTGAGGGACCAGAGGGAGCAGGAAAGACCAGTGTTTTAGAGACTCTACTCCCAATTTTAGAGGAAAAAGGAGTAGAAGTGTTGACGACCCGTGAACCTGGCGGAGTCTTGATTGGGGAGAAGATTAGGGAAGTGATTTTGGATCCAAGTCATATGCAGATGGATCCTAAAACAGAGCTTCTTCTCTATATCGCCAGTCGCAGACAGCATTTGGTAGAAAAAGTTCTTCCAGCACTTGAAGATGGCAAGTTGGTCATTATGGACCGCTTCATCGATAGTTCTGTTGCTTATCAGGGATTTGGCCGTGGCTTGGATATTGATGCCATTGATTGGCTCAATCACTTTGCGACAGATGGACTTAAACCCGATTTGACACTCTATTTTGACATCGAGGTGGAAGAGGGGCTGGCTCGCATTGCTGCTAATAGTGACCGCGAGGTCAATCGTTTGGACTTGGAAGGCTTGGACTTGCACAAGAAAGTCCGTCAAGGCTACCTTTCTCTTCTGGACAAAGAAGGAAATCGCATTGTCAAGATTGATGCGAGTCTTCCTTTGGAGCAAGTTGTGGAAACGACCAAGGCTGTCTTGTTTGACAGAATGGGCTTGGCTAAATGAAACAAGATCAACTAAAGGCTTGGCAGCCAGACCAGTTTGACCGCTTTGTCCGTATCCTAGAACAAGATCAGCTCAATCACGCCTATCTCTTTTCAGGTTTCTTTGGAAGCTTGGAAATGGCGCAGTTTTTGGCTAAGAGCCTCTTTTGTAGGGATAAAGTAGGCGTTTTGCCGTGTGAGAAATGCCGAAACTGTAAGCTGATTGAACAGGAAGAATTCCCCGATGTTACCTTGATTAAGCCAGTCAATCAGGTCATCAAGACAGAACGCATTCGGGAATTGGTGGGTCAGTTTTCTCAAGCAGGGATTGAAAGTCAGCAGCAGGTCTTTATTATTGAGCAGGCGGAGAAAATGCATCCTAACGCGGCTAATTCTCTGCTCAAGGTCATCGAAGAACCCCAGAGTGAAGTTTACATTTTCTTCTTGACCAGCGATGAGGAAAAAATCTTGCCAACAATCCGGAGTCGGACCCAGATTTTCCATTTTAAAAAGCAAGAAGAAAAACTCATCCATCAATTAGAGCAAGCTGGTCTAGTCAAGAAAAAAGCGACTCTTTTGGCCCAGTTTTGTCAGTCACGTGCTGAAGCAGAAAAGTTGGCAAATCAGGCAAATTTTTGGACCTTGGTGGATGAAAGTGAACGCTTGCTAACTTGGTTACTAGCTAAGAAAAAAGAAAGTTATCTCCAAGTTGCTAAATTAGCCAACTTGGCAGATGACAAGGAAAAACAAGATCAGGTTTTACGGATTCTTGAAGTCCTCTGTGGGCAGGACCTCCTGCAAGCAAGAGTAAGAGTGATTCTACAAGATTTGCTAGAAGTTAGAAAAATGTGGCAAGCTAATGTCAGCTTTCAAAATGCCATGGAATATCTGGTCTTGAAAGAAATATAAACTCATACTCTTCGAAAATCAAATTCAAACCACGTCAACGTCGCCTTGCCGTACTCAAGTACAGCCTGCGGCTAGTTTCCTAGTTTGCTCTTTGATTTTCATTGAGTATTAAAAATGAACGATATAGAAAGGAAAGGGCTGGTTTATGGACAAAAAAGAATTATTTGACGCGCTGGATGATTTTTCCCAACAGTTATTGGTAACCTTGGCCGATGTGGAAGCCATCAAGAAAAATCTCAAGAGCCTGGTAGAGGAAAATACAGCTCTTCGCTTGGAAAATAGTAAGTTGCGCGAACGCTTAGGCGAGGTGGAAGCAGATACACCCGTTAAGGCTAAGCATGTTCGTGAAAGCGTCCGTCGAATCTATAAAGACGGGTTTCACGTATGTAATGATTTTTACGGCCAACGCCGAGAGCAGGACGAAGAATGTATGTTCTGTGATGAGTTGTTATATAGGGAGTAAGCATGCAGATTCAAAAAAGTTTTAAGGGACAATCTCCCTATGGCAAGCTTTACCTAGTAGCAACGCCGATTGGCAATCTAGACGATATGACTTTTCGTGCTATCCAGACTTTGAAAGAGGTGGACTGGATTGCTGCTGAGGACACGCGCAATACAGGACTTTTGCTCAAACATTTTGACATTTCCACCAAGCAGATCAGTTTTCACGAGCACAATGCCAAGGAAAAGATTCCTGATTTGATTGGTTTCTTGAAAGCGGGACAAAGTATCGCTCAGGTTTCTGACGCGGGTCTGCCTAGTATCTCGGACCCTGGTCATGATTTGGTCAAGGCAGCTATTGAGGAAGAAATCGCAGTTGTTACCGTTCCAGGTGCCTCTGCAGGAATTTCTGCCTTGATTGCCAGTGGCCTAGCGCCACAGCCACATATCTTTTACGGTTTCTTACCGAGAAAGTCTCGCCAGCAAAAGCAATTTTTCGACTTAAAAAAAGATTACCCAGAAACTCAGATTTTCTATGAATCCCCCCACCGTGTAGCGGATACGTTAGAAAATATGCTAGAAGTCTACGGTGATCGCTCGGTAGTCTTGGTCAGAGAATTGACTAAAATCTATGAAGAATACCAACGAGGAAAGATTTCAGAGCTACTAGAAAGCATAGCTGAAACGCCACTCAAGGGCGAATGCCTTCTCATCATTGAGGGTGCCAGTCAGGATGTGGAGGAAAAGGACGAGGAGGACTTGTTTTCAGATATCCAAGCACGCATCCAAGAAGGCATGAAGAAAAATCAAGCCATTAAGGAAGTTGCGAAACTCTACATGTGGAATAAAAGTCAACTCTATGCTGCCTACCACGACTGGGAAAAAAATCAAGAAAGTGATTAAACAGGGAAGTTTGCCTTCTTCCCGAAGTGAATATAGCAATCATTAGTATTTTGCTACGAATGCTTATTTGGAGGGGAAATGAAAAGCAAAGTGATTAAGAAGGTAGTTGGTTTACTGTTCCCTATTCTCACATTATTTATGTTGTCTGCATGTAACAATAGAGTCGATCGTGATTTAGCTAAAACAGCTATTTCAAACATTCGTTCTGTAGTAGAAGCTGCAGGGTTAGAAGCAGAAGGATACTCGACAGCTGATACCTTTGGATATTATGGATCTCCGTTTTACGTTGAAGGAAATACGAAATTTGTTGATGTCTATGTGGATTTTGAAAAAGATTATGTTGAGAGCACTCCAGTCCTTAAATACAATTCGAGGCTTAAAGAAGTTGAAAAGAAAAAATTCTTTGGTTTTTCCAAGAAAACAGTCTACCGTTTAGAAATGGAGTATGTTTCTGGTGATGACAACTATGACCGACTTGAGGAAGCTTATAATATATTACTTCAAAGTGGTAGCTTGACTTCAACATATTTAAGCGATGATGTGATTAGGAAGCTTTATATTAAAAATTCAATTGAATTGGACTCATTTGACTCCAATTATTCTTTGGTTCCAAAAAAAGAATATAGTGGCAACCCCAAAACCCGTCTTGAAGAGAGAGATAAAAGAGAGGCAATTTTGAAGACGGATGTAGAAGAACTCACTCCCTTAATTGAGGACCTAGACTCAAGTAGAGTCAACAATCTTGATGAAGAGACGCTTGTTCGTAATCGAGATCTACTTTTAAAAAGAGTTGCTGACAATCGTTCGACCTTTAGTATTCGAATACGTATTGATATAGAGCAGGTACGAAGACAAAACCTACAAGTAACTAATGAAGATATTGACAATTGGACGGATTCTGATTTCGAATACTTACTTGCCCAAATACTTCAAAGCGATAAACTACCTAAGAATACAGAAGTACGTTTTACTATAAAATATGGAAGCAAACTGAATTGGGAGACATTCAATTTTAATAAAGAATAATTTTTGAAAGACATTCAGGAATTCTCCTGTCTGTCTTTTTACTTAGTTTTTTGGTATAATGGACCAAGCATGAATTTAGAAAGATTTGTGGGTGTCAAATAGTCTAGTAGCTTGTTTTTATTTGGACTTAGTTTCCACCCAAAGAGGTATTAGTGTCGTGTCTCAATCTTATATCAATGTTATCGGAGCAGGTTTGGCAGGGTCTGAAGCAGCCTACCAAATCGCAGAACGTGGTATTCCAGTTAAACTCTATGAAATGCGTGGGGTCAAGTCAACTCCTCAGCACAAAACAGACAATTTTGCTGAGTTAGTTTGTTCCAATTCCTTACGTGGGGATGCCCTGACAAATGCTGTCGGGCTCCTCAAGGAAGAAATGCGTCGCTTGGGTTCTGTTATCTTGGAATCAGCAGAAGCTACACGTGTTCCTGCAGGCGGAGCCCTTGCGGTGGACCGTGATGGTTTCTCTCAAATGGTGACTGAAAAAGTGGCCAATCATCCCTTGATTGAAGTGGTTCGTGATGAAATTACAGAATTGCCAACTGACGTTATTACTGTGGTCGCTACTGGTCCTTTGACTAGTGATGCCTTAGCTGAAAAGATTCATGCCCTTAATGATGGGGATGGATTCTATTTCTACGATGCGGCGGCGCCGATTATCGACGTTAACACCATTGATATGAGCAAGGTCTATCTCAAGTCTCGTTATGATAAGGGAGAAGCAGCCTACCTCAACGCTCCAATGACCAAACAAGAGTTTATGGATTTCCATGAAGCCTTGGTCAATGCGGAAGAAGCACCGCTGAATTCCTTCGAAAAAGAAAAGTACTTTGAAGGTTGTATGCCTATCGAAGTCATGGCTAAGCGTGGCATTAAAACCATGCTTTATGGTCCTATGAAACCAGTTGGTTTGGAGTACCCAGAGGACTACACAGGACCTCGCGATGGGGAGTTCAAAACACCGTATGCAGTTGTCCAGCTTCGTCAGGATAATGCGGCTGGTAGCCTCTACAATATCGTCGGTTTCCAGACCCACCTCAAATGGGGAGAACAAAAGCGTGTCTTCCAAATGATTCCAGGTCTTGAAAATGCGGAGTTTGTTCGTTATGGGGTCATGCACCGCAATTCTTACATGGATTCACCAAATCTTCTGGAGCAGACCTATCGTTCTAAGAAACAGCCAAACCTTTTCTTTGCTGGTCAAATGACGGGTGTAGAAGGCTATGTTGAGTCAGCAGCTTCAGGCTTGGTTGCAGGTATTAACGCAGCTCGTCTCTTTAAGGGTGAAAGTGAAGCTATCTTCCCAGAGACCACAGCGATTGGAAGTCTAGCTCATTACATCACTCATGCGGACAGCAAACATTTCCAACCAATGAATGTCAATTTTGGGATTATCAAGGAATTGGAAGGCGAGCGTATCCGTGATAAAAAAGCTCGTTATGAAAAAATTGCAGAGCGTGCTCTTACCGACTTAGAGGAATTTTTAACGGTTTAATTTTTTTCAAAGAATTGCTCATGATACTATAAAAATCTTAGAAATTGTGATAAAATAGGTAGGATAAAAAAAGGAGAGTGAAAATGGCGAATCCCAAGTATAAACGTATTTTAATCAAGTTATCAGGTGAAGCCCTTGCCGGTGAACGAGGCGTAGGGATTGATATCCAAACAGTTCAAACAATCGCAAAAGAGATTCAAGAAGTTCATAGCTTAGGTATCGAAATTGCCCTTGTTATTGGTGGAGGAAATCTCTGGCGTGGAGAACCTGCTGCAGAAGCTGGCATGGACCGCGTTCAGGCTGATTACACTGGAATGCTTGGGACCGTTATGAATGCTCTTGTGATGGCAGATTCATTGCAACAAGTTGGTGTCGATACGCGTGTACAAACAGCCATTGCTATGCAACAAGTGGCAGAGCCTTACGTACGTGGACGTGCCCTTCGTCACCTTGAAAAAGGTCGTATCGTTATCTTTGGTGCCGGAATTGGTTCACCTTACTTCTCAACAGATACAACAGCGGCCCTTCGTGCAGCTGAAATCGAAGCGGATGCCATCCTTATGGCTAAAAATGGCGTAGATGGTGTTTACAATGCCGATCCTAAGAAGGACAAGACAGCTGTTAAGTTTGAAGAATTGACCCACCGTGACGTTATCAACAAAGGTCTTCGTATCATGGACTCAACAGCTTCAACCCTCTCAATGGACAACGACATTGACTTGGTTGTCTTCAACATGAACCAACCAGGCAACATCAAACGTGTCGTATTTGGTGAAAATATCGGAACAACAGTTTCAAATAATATCGAAGAAAAGGAATAAGAAAGATTATGGCTAACGCAATTATTGAAAAAGCTAAAGAGAGAATGACCCAGTCTCACCAATCACTGGCTCGTGAATTTGGTGGTATCCGTGCTGGTCGTGCCAATGCAAGCTTGCTCGACCGTGTACATGTCGAATACTATGGAGTCGAAACTCCTCTTAACCAAATCGCTTCAATTACCATTCCAGAAGCGCGTGTTTTGTTGGTAACACCATTTGACAAGTCTTCATTGAAAGACATCGAACGTGCCTTGAACGCTTCTGATCTTGGTATCACACCAGCTAATGACGGTTCTGTGATTCGCTTGGTTATCCCAGCTCTTACAGAAGAAACTCGTCGTGACCTTGCTAAAGAAGTGAAGAAGGTCGGTGAGAATGCTAAGGTGGCTGTCCGCAATATCCGTCGCGATGCTATGGACGAAGCTAAGAAACAAGAAAAAGCAAAAGAAATCACTGAAGACGAATTGAAGACTCTTGAAAAAGATATTCAAAAAGTAACAGACGATGCTGTTAAACACATCGACGACATGACTGCCAACAAAGAAAAAGAACTTTTGGAAGTCTAAAAATAAACAGAAAAACTCAGTTGGCATTGCTGGCTGAGTTTTATTCGAAAGAAGGAAATATGAATACAAATCTTGCAAGTTTTATCGTTGGACTGATCATCGATGAAAATGACCGTTTTTACTTTGTGCAAAAGGATGGTCAAACCTATGCTCTTGCTAAGGAAGAAGGTCACCATACAGTAGGGGATACGGTCAAAGGTTTTGCCTATACGGATATGAAGCAAAAACTCCGCCTGACCACTCTAGAAGTGACCGCCACTCAGGACCAATTTGGTTGGGGAACTGTAACGGAAGTTCGTAAAGACTTGGGTGTCTTTGTGGATACAGGCCTTCCTGACAAGGAAATCGTTGTGTCACTCGATATTCTCCCTGAGCTCAAGGAACTCTGGCCTAAGAAGGGCGACCAACTCTACATCCGTCTTGAAGTGGACAAGAAAGACCGTATCTGGGGACTCTTGGCTTATCAAGAAGACTTCCAACGTCTGGCTCGTCCTGCCTACAACAACATGCAGAACCAAAACTGGCCAGCCATTGTTTACCGCCTCAAGCTGTCAGGTACCTTTGTCTATCTGCCAGAAAATAACATGCTTGGCTTTATCCATCCTAGCGAGCGCTATGCAGAGCCACGTTTAGGACAAGTTTTAGATGCACGCGTTATTGGTTTCCGTGAAGTGGACCGCACGTTGAACCTCTCCCTCAAACCACGTTCCTTTGAAATGTTGGAAAATGATGCTCAGATGATTTTGACTTACTTGGAAAGCAATGGCGGTTTCATGACCTTAAATGATAAGTCATCTCCTGATGACATCAAGGCAACCTTTGGCATCTCAAAAGGTCAGTTCAAGAAAGCACTTGGTGGCTTGATGAAGGCTGGCAAAATCAAGCAAGATCAGTTTGGGACAGAGTTGATTTAAACCTTATAGACATGATAAAGAAACTTGAAGAAATGAGTTTAGAGGAACTCTGGCAACTTTTTCCTATTTTTCTAGTAGAGCACAAGTCAGAGTGGAAAGACTGGTATGAATCTGAAAAAACAAGTCTGAAAAAAATATTGGGTGCAAACGTTATTCAAAGAATAGAACATATCGGTAGCACTGCTATCCCTAATATTTGGGCCAAAAATATCGTTGATATTCTGCTAGAAGTAGGTAAAATAGAGGATTTAGCAAGAGTTAGGGATTTATTGGTGAAGAATGGTTGGCTAGTGATGTCGGAGAGTCCTACCAGGATTTCGCTAAATAAAGGATATACAGAACAGGGATTTGCTGAGAAAGTTTTTCATCTACATTTGCGAATGACGGGAGATTATAACGAGATTTATTTTAGAGATTATCTCTGCCAGCATCCAGATATCGCCCAAGCGTATCAGGAATTAAAACTAAGTTTGTGGAAAAAATTTGAACACAATCGAGACGCCTATACAGATGCGAAAACAGATTTTATAAACCATTACGTTTCAGAGGCTAAGTCCAGTAATTTTCAAGAATCAGAAAAGTGTCATCAAAAAACTCTTGATAGGAGAAAGAATTGAGAAAATCATTTTACACTTGGCTCATGAGCGAGCGCAATCCTAAAAGTAACAGTCCTAAAGCTATCTTGGCAGACCTCGCTTTTGAGGAGTCAGCTTTTCCAAAACACACGGATGATTTTGATGAGGTGAGTCGCTTTTTGGAGGAGCATGCCAGCTTCTCTTTTAACCTAGGAGACTTTGACTCCATCTGGCAAGAATACTTAGAACACTAGAGACAATGAGATGAGGCTAGTATTTTATTGTTCTCTTTGCTATAATATAAAGAAATAAACGGATTAGAGAGGTTCTTTATTTGAAGGAACATTCAATAGACATTCAACTAAGTCACCCAGATGACTTGTTCCATCTTTTTGGTTCCAATGAGCGCCATCTTCGTTTGATGGAAGAAGAGCTCGATGTGGTGATTCATGCCCGTACGGAGATTGTCCAGGTTTTGGGAGAAGAAGCTGCCTGTGAGGAAGCCCGTCAGGTTATTCAGGCTTTGATGGTTTTGGTAAATCGTGGAATGACCGTTGGCACGCCAGATGTGGTGACTGCGATTAGCATGGTCAAAAACGATGAAATCGACAAGTTTGTCGCCCTTTACGAAGAAGAAATTATCAAAGACAATACTGGGAAACCGATCCGTGTTAAAACTTTGGGGCAAAAGCTTTATTTGGACAGTGTCAAACAGCATGATGTGACCTTTGGAATCGGACCTGCAGGGACAGGGAAGACCTTTCTTGCAGTGACCTTGGCAGTGACAGCCCTTAAACGTGGGCAAGTCAAGCGAATTATCCTTACTCGTCCAGCAGTGGAAGCAGGTGAGAGTCTAGGTTTTCTTCCGGGTGATCTCAAGGAGAAGGTGGATCCTTATCTTCGACCAGTTTATGATGCCTTGTATCAGATTCTCGGCAAAGACCAAACGACTCGTCTCATGGAGCGTGAAATCATTGAAATCGCGCCCCTCGCCTACATGCGTGGACGGACCTTGGATGATGCATTTGTCATTTTAGATGAGGCACAAAATACGACCATCATGCAGATGAAGATGTTCCTGACTCGTTTAGGATTTAATTCTAAGATGATTGTCAATGGAGATATCAGTCAGATTGACCTACCACGTAACGTCAAGTCAGGTTTGATTGATGCTCAAGAAAAGCTCAAGAACATTCACCAAATCGACTTTGTTCATTTTTCAGCTAAGGATGTGGTTCGCCATCCAGTTGTTGCTCAAATTATCCGAGCCTATGAACCAGCTCCAGTTAAGGTTGAAGAAAAGAACCAAGAGACAGAATAGCAAAAAAGAGCAGTTCAGATGCGAACTGCTTTTTAAGTTGTCCTGTATAAAAAGTTCTATGGCTAATTTATTATAGACAGAATAATGATGATTTTAATCTGAAGTTGGTAAAAATCTAGAAATATTAGTGCTGAAACCACCACATTTAAGTTAACTTATTATAAATTTTATTTTTTCTTAATTTTCTTAGCAATTAATAGGAAAAATTACGATAAATTTTATTGAAATAAAGATTTCAAAATGATAAAATGATATTTGGGTTAGAGTGGGCTTATGTCCAAAATTTGAAAGTACCTAACTCGCTTCCACATCTTAATAGAAAGGAGATATTATGAAAAAAGACAAGTGGTGGCTTCCATTTTTAGCAGTAGGAGTCATCATAGCTTTAGCGGTGGGTTTAATTTATTTCACTAGACCCACTAAGGATGGAGATATAGGAACGTCTTCAGTTTCGCAATCGACTTCAAGTGATGAGAACAATTCAGCTTTGAGTTTAAAAGGTCAACAACTTCCAGAATTTAAAATGACCTCTCAAGATGGAAAATTGATTGCTATCTCGGAACTGTATGATAAACCTATATTAGTTGTCGAATGGGCTAGTTGGTGTCCGCATTGCCAGAAACAACTACCCATTGTTCAGCAGATGTATGAAAGGTATGGAGATCAAATTCATTTTGTTCTTTTGAATATGAACGAACCAGGAAAAGAGACAAAGGAAACTGCTGATCAGTATATCAAAGAAAAAGGATATACTTTCCCGTATTATTATGACGAAGATCAGTCCGCAGCCGATCTTTTACAGGTTCAAACCATACCAAGTATGTATCTTGTGACAAAACAGCAACAGGTAAAGAATGTATTAGTAAATCATACTACTGCTGAAATTTTCTCGAAAGAGTTACAAGAACTGCTAAACTAATATACATCTATTTCAGAAAAGAGGAGGAAGAAGAAATCGCAATAGGATTTCAGAGAAAATTATGAGAGATTTCATTAAAAAGGTCTCCATTCTGTTTACGATTCTGTTTCTCTCTGTGCCATTAGGATTAGCTAGTTTACGTTTCGGTCGTGGTGCGGCTGATGAAACTGAGGTAATACGAGTAGGAGATAATACGGAAATTATCCAGAATGGATGTTATCGTAAGATAAAGAAATCGGACAAAACAAAGTGGACAGTTCCACGTAAACCGGTCGACTTAGTTATCCTTCAGGATGCGAGTGGATCGTTCAAGAACACCATTCCTAATGTCCAAAATGCCTTAAAAACATTGACAACATTTGTCAGTGAAGAAAATTATGATGAGAATAAACCTCGTTTGGTTAAGACTGATAACCCGGATACATCAGACCGAGTTATGATGGCAACCTTCCAAGGTGCAGATGGATACAACTATTACTACAATAATGATTTTACAGGTCGTAAAGATACTTATGGTAGTTGGGGACCTGATTATGATTACAAATACAAGTCTAGCAACTTGTCTTCAGATCAAAATGATATCCATCAATTCATTGATAATATTAAGGTGGCAGGAGGAACCCCTACAGTTCCAGCTATTGACGATGTCATTGCTCAATATAATCAAAGAAAAGGGAATATGGCTAACGGTCGTAAGACCATCTTCCTTTTGATTACGGATGGAGTTGCCAACGGGAAACGTGACCCGGATGGTAAGGTTCGTCTAGAGTACAGTGACTATCGTAACAATATTCTTACACGTGCTTGGAATTTTGATGAGCTAACTGAAGCATCTCAAAACGTTTTAGGGCGAGTGAAAGAGGTTAAGGAAGCATCTACAAGACTTCAAAATGTTGTTGGTTCCGAAGGAACTGTAGTAGTAGGTTTCTGGGAAGACGTATCAATCTTTGCAAACTCTAAAGCTCAGTATTATGACACATATAAAGAAGGTTATTCAAAATACTTTGATATCGGTGACAACCGTTCAGTTCAAGATATCTTCCATGAAGCATTAGAGGGGATGGCTTCTCCAGCAAAAAATATTAATGGTAAGAACGTTTCTTTCTATGTTAATGAACAAAGTGATATCAATAAGTTCTCAAGTCGAGTTCTAGAATCTGTTGGAGCTGCGTTGATTAAGGAAGACATCAAGGGTGAGTTCACTGTTACACCTGGGTATAAGGTTGATGCTGTTCGAATCAATGGTAAAACAGTTGTTGAAAAAGTCA
>CAUSWL010000019.1:0-23102 GCA_963535345.1 uncultured Streptococcus sp. | reverse complement strand
GCAGTAAGGCGGAGGAAGTCTTGGCGGCTATTGAGTCAGCAGACTATGCCCTAGCAACGAGCTCAGGTATGGCTGCGATTGTACTGGCCTTTAGTGTTTTTCCAGTAGGAAGTAAAGTCTTGGCTGTTCGTGATCTGTATGGGGGTTCTTTCCGTTGGTTCAACCAAGTGGAGCAGGAAGGCCGTTTCCATTTTACCTATGCCAATACAGAAGAAGAGCTGATTGCTGAGTTGGAGAAAGATGTGGATGTTCTCTATATTGAAACACCAACTAATCCCTTGATGTTGGAATTTGATATTGCCAAACTAGCCAAACTAGCTCATGCCAAGGGTGCCAAGGTAGTGGTGGACAATACCTTCTACAGTCCGATTTACCAACGTCCGATTGAAGATGGTGCGGATATCGTTCTTCATTCAGCAACCAAGTATCTAGCAGGGCACAATGATGTCTTGGCTGGGGTGGTTGTGACTAATAGTTTAGAACTATATGAGCAACTGTTCTACAATTTGAATACGACTGGTGCGGTCTTATCACCATTTGATAGTTATCAGTTGATTCGTGGTCTTAAAACTCTGCCTCTTCGTATGGAGCGTTCTACAGCCAATGCCCAAGAAGTGGTTGCCTTTTTGAAGGATTCACCTGCTGTCAAGGAAGTGCTCTATACAGGACGTGGGGGTATGATTTCCTTTAAAGTAGTGGATGAAAAACGTATTCCTCATATTTTAAATAGCCTCAAGGTCTTTTCATTTGCGGAAAGTTTGGGTGGGGTTGAGAGTCTCATCACCTATCCGACGACTCAAACCCATGCGGATATTCCAGCAGAAGTGCGCCATTCCTATGGCTTAACAGATGACCTCTTGCGCTTGTCAATTGGGATTGAAGATGCTAGAGATTTGATTGCGGACTTGCGCCAAGCTTTGGAAGGATAAGATAGATATGGGAAAATATGATTTTACAAGCCTGCCCAATCGTTTTGGGCACCATACCTATAAATGGAAAGAAGCAGAAGCTGACCGAGAAGTTCTACCAGCCTGGATAGCAGATATGGACTTTGTGGTTTTGCCTGAGGTTCGACAAGCTGTACAAGCCTACGCAGATCAGTTGGTCTATGGCTATACTTATGCTAGTGATGATTTGATTGAGTCGGTTCAGGACTGGGAAGCTACACAACACGGCTATCACTTTGACAAGGATGCCCTCGTCTTTATAGAGGGAGTGGTACCGGCCATCTCAACAGCCATTCAAACCTTTACAAAAGAAGGAGAGGCTGTTCTGATTAACACACCGGTATATCCGCCTTTTGCTCGCAGTGTCAAGTTGAATAACCGCAGATTGATTACCAATTCTTTGGTGGAAAAGGATGGAGTGTTTGAGATTGACTTTGAGCAATTGGAGAAAGACTTGGTGGAGAATGCTGTCAAACTCTATATTCTTTGCAATCCTCACAATCCTGGTGGACGTGTTTGGGAAAAGGAAGTGTTAGAAAAGATTGGTCATCTCTGCCAAAAACATGGTGTTTTGCTTGTTTCAGATGAGATTCACCAAGATTTGGCCCTCTTTGGTCACAAACACCAGTCATTTAATACCATTGATCCTGCTTTTAAAGACTTCGCCCTTATCTTGAGCAGTGCCACTAAGACCTTTAATATTGCTGGGACCAAGAATTCCTATGCAGTTATTGAAAATCCCAAGCTTCGTGTTGCTTTCCAAAAACGCCAGTTGGCCAATAACCAGCATGAAATCTCAGGCTTGGGGTATTTGGCGACAGAAGCTGCCTACCGTTATGGCAAGGACTGGTTAGGAGAGTTAAAAGAAGTCATCGAGGACCACATTAACTATGTAGTGGATGTTTTGGGCAACGAAACCAAGATTAAGGTCATGAAGCCACAAGGTACCTACTTGATCTGGCTTGATTTTTCGGCCTATGACCTAACGGATGACCGCTTGCAAGAGCTTTTGAAGAATGAAGCCAAGGTTATCTTGAACCGAGGTTTGGACTTTGGGGAGGAAGGAGCTCTTCATGCCCGTCTTAATGTAGCTATGCCGAAGTCAGTACTGGAAGAGGTTTGCCAACGCATCGTGACCACTTTTGCTACACTTTAAAAATCCAGCCTTCTAGGAGAAAAGTCTTCCTAGAAGGCTATTTTCATAGGGGAAAATGTGGTATAATGAAAAGATAAGATAAAGGGGTAACTATGGCTAAATTGATTCCGGGAAAGTTGCGCATGGAGGGGGTTACACTCTATGAAACAGGCAACATTGAGATTATCAAGGAAAAAGGGAATCGCCTCTATACTCGTGTGGCGGGAGAAGACTTGCGCTACAGTTTAGAGGATGATCTGGTTTTTTGTGCTTGCGATTTTTTCCAAAAAAGAGGTTACTGTGTTCACCTCGCAGCGCTCGAGCATTATCTGAAGAACGATGAAGAAGGCCAGGTGATTTTACAATCCTTAGAAAAAGGACATGAAGAGCAAGAAGAGGTCGAAACCAAGGTTAGTTTTGGTGGTAGTTTTTTGGAGCGTATCCAACCTCAGAAGCGAGAGAAAATCTACACTTTGTCGGCTCAAGGTCAGGTGGAAGCTGGGACCAATCGTTTCCTTTGGACTCTCCGAATCGGTTTAGTTGATAGTCAAAAATATTATGTCATTCGTGACATCCCTCTCTTTTTGAAGGTTTTGGTCCATCGAAAGCCATACATGATTGGGAAGCACTATGAAAATGACTTGTCTTGGGATGCTTTTGATACAGCTAGTCAAGAAGTTCTTACTTTTTTATGTGGCTTAATTGAGGAGGGACTGAGTCAAGACCTCTTTTTCCCCAATCAAGGTCGTCACCTCTTTTTCCCTCTGACCTTTTTTGAGCAGGGAGTGGAGTTGCTGATGAATTTGGAGGATTTTCATTTTGAACACCAGATTACTAGTTATGAAAATCTTCTCTTTCATGATTTAGATCCAGATGCAAACCTTTTCTCTTTTTCCGTGCAGGAGTATCCCGATTATTTTGAGATGGAAATTTCTGAGACTGACCGAGTTAACGTATTCTATGGGGGAGCGGTTCTCTTTTGTAAGGGGAATCTTTATCTCTTAAATCCTAAACAAATCAGCCTCCTAAAGGAAGTCAAGGAGCTTCCTCAGGAGGAAAGAGGGAGAAAATGCCTCCAGTTTGACAACAGTGATCGTGACCGTCTGGCTGCCTGTCTGCCTTTGTTTGGACAGCTGGGAACAGTGTCTGCCCCCGAGCGTTTGCAAATCAGACCCTTTTCACCAATCTTTTACTTTGATAGGGAGGATGACGGCCGCATCCGTTTGGATATCCAGTTTGACTATGGAGATGTTAAGGTGACTAGCCGTCAACAGCTGGAACAATTACCTTTTTCAAGCGATGCTGTCTTGGAAAATCAGCTATTTCAAGTCTGTTTAGGGGCTGGTTTTGAGGCTGATTTTCAGTCTTGGAGACAGGCTTTGAAGCCAGAGGCAGTTTATTCTTTCTTTCACCATACGATTCCAGCTTTTGAGAAATTGGGTCAAGTTTTCTTGTCTGATGAAATCAATCAGCTCTACAGTGTCCAAGCTCCTCAGGTTCAGATTGAGTCCAAGGGAGGATTGTTGGAAATCCAATTTGATTTCCAAGGGATTGCCCAAGAAGAGATTGATCAAGCTCTTAAAGCCCTGACCAGTAATCAGGATTTCTATATCAGTTCTTCTGACCAAGTGTACTTTTTTGATGAGGAAACCAAGCAGATTCGTCAAAATTTGCAGGAACTGGGGGTTGAGCTAAAAGATGGTTCTTTCCAAGCGCGAAAATCTCTGGCTTATAGCCTTTCTCAGCTTTTTGAAGGTCGAGATCGGATCTCTTTCTCGGAAGAATTTCAGCATTTAGCTCATGATTTGACCCATCCAGAGGATTTTCCTTTGGGAGATATACGGGTGCAGGCGAGTTTGAGAGACTATCAGGAAAAGGGAGTCCGTTGGCTCCAGATGCTTCATCACTATGGCTTTGGTGGCATCCTGGCAGATGATATGGGACTGGGAAAAACACTGCAAACCATCGCTTTTTTGACCAGTCAGGTGACAGAAGATAGTCGGGTCTTGATTTTGGCTCCGTCAGGTTTGATCTACAATTGGGCAGATGAATTCAGGAAATTTGCCCCACAGTTGGATTTGGCTGTCGTTCATGGTTTGAAAGCGAATCGAGAAGCAATTCTTTCTGAAAATCACCAAATCTATGTGACTAGCTATGCCACCTTTCGTCAAGACAGCGAGCTTTATCAAGAGATGGCTTTTGTTTTTCTCTTCTTAGATGAAGCCCAGGTCATGAAAAATGCCCAAACCAAGATTGCTCAGAGTTTGCGCCAGTTTGTGGTGCCGGCAGTTTTTGCTTTGTCAGGTACGCCCATCGAAAACCATTTAGGAGAGTTGTGGTCTATCTTTCAAATTGTGCTACCTGGGCTCTTGCCGAACAAGAAAGAGTTTATGAAATTACCGGCTGACCGAGTCGCGCAGTTTATCAAGCCTTTCGTCATGAGGCGTAAGAAAGAAGAAGTTCTTACAGAACTACCTGATCTGATTGAAGTCGTCTATAAAAATGAACTGGAAGACCAACAGAAGGCTATCTATCTAGCCCAGTTGCAACAGATGCGAGACCGCCTAGCGCAAGTGACAGATCAAGAATTCCAGAGAAGTCGGGTAGAAATCTTATCTGGACTCATGCGTTTGCGTCAAATCTGCGATACGCCAGCTCTCTTCATGGACGATTATCAGGGAGCTAGTGGTAAATTGGATAGTCTCCGAGATTTATTGCTACAAGTGGCTGATGGTGGGCATCGGGTCTTGATTTTCTCCCAGTTCAAAGGAATGTTGGAAAAAATCGAGAAAGAACTCCCAGACTTGGGCTTGACCTCCTTCAAAATCACAGGTTCAACTCCTGCTCATGACAGACAGGAGATGACCAAGGCCTTTAACCAAGGGGAGAGAGATGCCTTTCTCATCTCCCTTAAGGCGGGTGGTGTTGGTCTCAATCTAACGGGAGCTGATACGGTTATTTTGGTTGACCTTTGGTGGAATCCCGCTGTCGAAGCCCAGGCTATCGGACGAGCCCACCGCATGGGGCAGGAGCAGATGGTCGAGGTCTATCGTTTGATTACCAAGGGGACCATTGAAGAAAAGATCCAAGAACTTCAAGAACAAAAGAAACATTTGGTTTCCCAAGTTTTAGATGGTACGGAGTCGCGTGCGAGTCTCAGTCTGGCAGAAATTCGTGAAATTTTGGGAATTTCTGAAGCCAGCACTTGAAAAATCAAGACAATACGCTATAATGAAGTGTTGAAAGGAAATACAAAATGAAACAAGATCGATTTCCATTGGTGTCAGATGCTGAGATCATGCTGACCAAAATGCCAGTCATGGACTTGTACGATGAGTCAGACTTTATTAGCAATATCAAAGGTGATTACCGCGATAAGAACTATTTGGAATGGTCTCCTATCAATGAGGAAGAAACCGTAGTTTCTCCAGTGGTTAATAAGGAGTCAAAGCCAAGCCCAGAACCTAAAAAAGTTGAAAAGACTTATGCAGAGTTGGCTCGAGAAGAGGCGCGTGCGGACTTGAAGAAGAAACGCTCAGCCAAGTATTTGACTCAAGATGTTAGTCATACTAGACGACACAATGGTTTAACACTTGTTCGTCAAGGAAACCAACCAACAGCACCATTTCAAAAGGAAAATCCTGGTGAGTTTGCCAAATTTAGTAAAAACTTGAGCCAGTCTCACTATATCTTAGCTGAGGAGGTTGGCCAAGTGGCGAATCCAACTCCGAAAACCCAAACGGAAAAAACTAAAAAGAACAACTACGATTTTCTAAAGAAGACTCAAATCTATAATAAAAAGAATAAGCAAACAGAACAGGAACGTCAGGTTGCCCAAGAGTTGAATCTGACAAGAATTACTGAGTAGGGGAGAAAAGCATGTCAAAAACATATCATTTTATTGGAATCAAGGGATCAGGGATGAGTGCCCTAGCCTTGATGTTGCACCAAATGGGACACAAGGTTCAAGGTTCAGACGTTGAAAAATATTACTTTACTCAACGTGGACTAGAGCAGGCAGGGATTGCGATTCTTCCTTTTGATGAAAAGAACCTACAAGGTGATGTGGAGATTATCGCGGGGAATGCCTTTCGTCCAGACAACAATGTTGAAATCGCCTATGCGGATCAAAATGGTATCAGCTACAAACGTTACCATGAATTCCTAGGTAGCTTTATGCGCGACTTTGTCAGCATGGGAGTGGCAGGAGCTCATGGCAAAACTTCGACAACAGGTATGTTGTCACACGTCTTGTCTCACATCACAGATACCAGCTTCTTGATTGGTGACGGGACAGGTCGTGGTTCAGCTAACGCTAAATATTTTGTCTTTGAGTCAGACGAATATGAGCGCCATTTCATGCCTTACCACCCAGAATACTCTATCATCACCAACATTGACTTTGACCATCCAGACTACTTTACAAGTCTAGAGGATGTTTTCAATGCCTTTAACGACTATGCCAAACAAATTACCAAAGGTTTGTTTGTATACGGTGAGGATGCTGAGTTGCGTAAGATCACAGCCAATGCGCCAATCTATTACTATGGGTTTGAAGCTGAGGGCAATGACTTTGTAGCTAGCGATCTTCTTCGTTCTACGACTGGTTCGACCTTCACCGTTCATTTCCGTGGTCAAGAGTTGGGTCAATTCCACATTCCAACCTTTGGTCGTCACAATATCATGAATGCGACAGCTGTTATTGGTCTTCTTTACACAGCTGGTTTTGATTTGAACTTGGTCCGTGAACACTTAAAAACTTTTGCAGGTGTTAAGCGTCGTTTCACTGAAAAAATCGTCAATGATACAGTGATCATTGATGACTTTGCCCACCATCCAACAGAAATCATTGCAACCTTGGATGCAGCTCGTCAAAAATACCCAAGTAAGGAAATCGTAGCAATCTTCCAACCGCATACCTTTACTAGAACCATCGCCTTGTTGGACGAATTTGCCCATGCATTGAATCAAGCAGACGCCGTCTACCTAGCGCAAATCTATGGATCGGCCCGTGAAGTGGACCATGGTGATGTCAAAGTAGAAGACTTAGCCAATAAAATCAACAAGAAACACCAGGTTATCACTGTTGAGAATGTATCTCCTCTCTTAGACCATGATAATGCTGTTTACGTCTTTATGGGTGCAGGAGACATCCAAACCTATGAATATTCATTTGAACGTCTCTTGTCTAATTTGACAAGCAACGTCCAATAAGGGAAACAGATGGAAATTCCAATCACTATAAGGCAAGCCACCTTATCAGATTTAGACGAAATGTTGGCGATTGAAGAAGCCAATCCTTCGTCAGAAGAGGCATTTAGCCACCAATCCATAGAAGAGAGTATCCGCAAGACTGCGGGTACCTTTCTTGTAGCTGGGGATGAAAATCAGCTCCTAGGTTATGTTTTAGGAGAAGCTCAGTCCACTCACCCCAAATGGATAGAAATAAAATTGTTGACCATTCATCCTGACCATTGGGGTCAGGGGCTGGGAACTCTTCTTCTTGCAGCCTTGAAACAGGTGACAGTCGAACTAGATTATCAAGGTATTCTTTTGCAAAGTCCTGATGAACTACTATCTTATTTTGAAATGAATGGTTTTGTTGAAGAAGAAGTGACAGAGAGTCATTATGGCAGTGGTTCTGAATGGTATCTGATTTGGGCAAATCCTTTTTATCAGGAGGAAATATGAAAATCAGACAAGCAAGATTTTCGGATTTAGATCGGATTATAGAGATAGAGCTAGAGAATTTTTCCCTTGAAGAAGCTATTCCTCGTTCGGTCTTTGAGGCGCATTTGCGGGAAATTCAGACCAGTTTTTTGGTAGCTGAAAAAGAGGGGCGTATTCTTGGTTATATCGAAGGTCCAGTCGTTCCGCACCGCCATCTACATGATCAGTCCTTTACAGAAAAAATAAAAGACTATAGTCATCAACCTGGAGGTTATATTTCTGTGACTTGCCTATCTATTGCCAAGGAAGCACAAGCTTTGGGAGTGGGGAAAAGACTATTAAAGGCTCTGAAAGAAGTCGCTTTAGAACATGAACGAGAGGGCATTAACTTGACATGTCATGACTACCTTATCGCCTATTATGAAAAACATGGCTTTGTTAATGAAGGAATATCCCAGTCAAGCTTTGCTGGGGAAACATGGTATGATATGGTCTGGCAGCCTGAATATAAAGAAAACTAGCTAGGGAATGCCCTAGTTGGTTGCTTTTCTGCGACTTTTAAGATATAATATTATGGATTGTCAACAAGGAGGTAATGCTTTTGACTGAAAAATCAAGAGAAGAAGAAAAATTAAGCTTTAAAGAGCAGATTCTACGTGATTTAGAAAGAGTAAAAGAACAAGATAGAAGAGAGAAAGAAGTAGAGATTCCAAATCTGACGGCTTCATCATCTCAAGCTAGTTCTGCAACTCCTTCAGATTTTGAACCAGAAACATCAACAGAAGAGTTGATGGCGGATTCCCTATCTGTTGTCGATAAAATCCTCAAAAATGCACCAAGTGTTCCTCCACGTCCAGCAACTGGAAGTGAAGATACAGTGACACTTGAGGAAGTGGGAGAACAGCCCATCATCGACAAGGTTGAAGTTGTAGAAACTGAAGAATCTGTACCTGAACCTGTTTTACCAAAGGTAGAACCAGTTGAGCTTAAACACGAAGAGAAAGAATTTAACGATACTCCGACTAAGATAGCGGTGACTTATAAGACGAAAGAGTCCGATGATTCAACTGCTCCTGAGAATGCGCTTGAAACACCTGACTCTACTGAGTTCTCAGACAGCTTAAGAGAAGAAACTCGTCGCAGTCGTCGTCAAGGTGCAACATCAACTAAGAAAAAGAAAAGCTCAAAAGCCAAAGGTTGCCTAGTAACAGTTCTAGTTTTCCTAGTACTCGTTGTAGTTGGTGGTTACTTTGGTTATGGTTACGTTCAAGATTCTTTGAAACCTGTGGATGCGAGCTCTAAGGATTATGTAACGGTTCAAATACCAGACGGTGCAAATGTTCAAGAAATTGGAAGCACCTTGGAAAAATCTGGTCTGGTTAAACATGGACTTATCTTTAGTCTTTATGCTAAATACTATAGTCAAGCCAACTTGAAGTCAGGTTATTACAACTTGAAGAAGAGTATGAGTACGGATGAGTTGATTCAAGAATTACAAAAAGGTGGGACTCCTGAAGCTCAGGCACCTGTTCTTGCAAACTTGACCATTCCAGAAGGCTATACGTTGGAGCAAATCGCTCAAACAGTAGGACAACTTCAAGGTGAATTTAAAGAACCTCTTACTGCGGATGCTTTCTTGGCAAAAGCTCAAGATGAGACCTTTATCTCACAATTAGTAGCCAAGTATCCAAACCTACTTGGAAGTCTTCCAACAAAAGACAGTGGCGTTCGTTATCGTCTTGAAGGCTACCTTTTCCCAGCAACCTATACGATCAAAGACAGCACAACTGTTGAAAGTTTGATTGATGAGATGGTGGCTGCTATGGATAAGGCTATGTCACCATATTACGCTACGATCAAAGAAAAGAATCTGACGGTCAATGAATTGCTCAGCATTGCTTCTCTTGTCGAAAAAGAAGGTGCTAAGACAGAAGACCGCAAGAAGATTGCAGGTGTCTTCTACAACCGCTTGAATGTCGGTATGCCTCTTCAAAGCAATATCGCTATCCTTTATGCTGAAGGAAAACTTGGTCAAAATATTAGTCTAGCGGATGATGCTGGAATTGATACAACGATTGATTCACCATATAATGTCTATACAAATCTTGGCCTCATGCCTGGACCGGTTGATAGCCCAAGTTCGGATGCGATTGAAGCAAGTGTAAACCAGACAAAGAGTGAGTACTTGTACTTTGTAGCCAATGTTGAAGATGGTAAAGTATACTTTGCAACAACAAAAGAAGAACATGATCAAAACGTTGCAGAGCATATCAATAGCAAGTTACCTCAAGCAAGTAGTTCAAACTAAAATTATGTGGTTTTCCACATAATTTTGTTTTAAAAAAGTAAATAGAAAAGAAAGTTAAAAAAATGGCAGAAAAAACTTACCCAATGACCCTTGAAGAAAAGGAAAAACTAGAAAAAGAATTAGAGGAGTTGAAACTCGTTCGACGTCCTGAAGTCGTAGAGCGTATCAAGATTGCTCGTTCCTATGGAGACCTTTCAGAAAATAGTGAGTATGAAGCAGCGAAAGATGAACAAGCTTTTGTTGAAGGTCAAATTTCAAGTCTAGAAACAAAAATTCGCTATGCTGAAATTGTTAATAGCGATGCAGTTGCTCAAGATGAGGTAGCAATCGGTAAAACGGTAACAATCCAAGAAGTCGGTGAAGACGAAGAAGAGGTCTACATCATCGTCGGTTCCGCTGGTGCAGATGCTTTTGCTGGTAAAGTCTCAAATGAAAGTCCGATTGGCCGTGCTTTGATTGGCAAGAAGACTGGCGATACTGCAACGATTGAAACACCAGTTGGAAGCTATGATGTCAAAATCTTAAAGGTTGAGAAAACAGCTTAAATAGGATGAAAAAGGAGTAGTGAAGGTTTTGCCTTGCTCAACTCCTTTTTGGTTTTTTGGATAAAAAGGAGACTATATGAGTGAAAATAAGAAGAAAAACAAAATGGAGCGTGGTTTAACCAATCGCCATGTTCAGGTGATGGCCATTGCGGGAACAATCGGAACAGGACTTTTCTTAGGTGCTGGTCGCTCTATCAGCCTTACAGGACCTTCTATCATCCTGATTTATATGATTACAGGAGCCTTTATGTTTTTGATGATGAGGGCTGTTGGGGAGATGCTGTATCAGGATCCAGAACAACATACCTTTATCAACTTTATCACCCGTCATTTGGGGAAAGGTTGGGGATATTTCTCAGTTTGGTCTTATTGGTTGTCAGTTGTCTTTATCGGTATGGCAGAAATCACTGCCATCTCAGATTATGTTCGCTTCTGGTTTCCCACCTGGCCTAGCTGGATGATTCAACTTGTCTTTTTAACAATTTTGGCTTTGGTCAATCTGATTGCGGTTAAGCTCTTTGGAGAAGTCGAGTTTTGGTTTGCTATGGTCAAGATTGTGGCGATTTTAGCCATGATTGCCACTGGGGTCTTTATGGTTTTGACAGGCTTTAAGACACCGCATGGTGTTGCAAGTTTGGCAAATATCAGCGACAAATTCTCTCTTTTTCCAAACGGAGTTATGAACTTTGTCATGGCCTTTCAAATGGTATTTTTTGCCTATCTGATGATTGAGTTTATCGGGGTGACAACTTCTGAAACAAAGAACCCTCGTCAGGTCTTGCCCAAAGCTGTTAAGGAAATTCCTCTTAGAATTATCTTCTTCTATGGGGGAGCTCTCATTGCGATTATGGCCATTATTCCTTGGTCTTATCTTAATTCTTCAGATTCTCCATTTGTAACGGTTTTTGAACTGGCGGGTATCAAGTGGGCAGCAGCTCTAATCAACTTTGTTGTCTTGACCTCAGCGGCGTCTGCTCTTAACTCAACTCTCTACTCAACAGGGAGACACTTATATCAGATTGCCCATGATTCGCCCAATCGTTTCTTAAAGGCCATCAAGGTCGATACCCTTTCTCGCCACAATGTTCCACAAAATGCCATCATCGCCTCAGCAATTTTGATTGCTCTGGCTGCCTTTATCAATGTGTTGCCAGGTGTTTCAGATGCCTTTGCTTTGATTACAGCATCTTCATCAGGTGTTTACATCGCGATTTATATCTTGATAATGGTGGCCCATCTCAAATACCGCAAGTCACAAGACTTCATGGCTGATGGCTACCTCATGCCTCAGTATCGCTTGCTTAATCCCCTAACCATTCTCTTTTTCGTCTTTGTTTTTGCGACTCTCTTTTTGCAAGAGTCTACCTTTATGGGGGCAGTTGGTTCTGCCATCTGGATCCTTGTTTTTGGGATTTATAGCCAGTGGAAATTTAGAAAATAACTCATGGACTCATCAACTCTGCTTGGTGAGTTTTTTCTAGTTTGACAGTCCATCTAAATAAGACTATAATCAAGCTGTAGCAGTTTATTAGGAGGTTTGGATGCACGTTAGATTGGAAAATAAGGAATCTCATAAAGCGCAGGAAATAGGGGACTTGATTCGTGCTTATAATCGTTCTAAAAGAGAAGAGGCTGAAAGCGAGCCACTGAACCTTTATGTCGAAGACGAAAAGGGCAATCTCATGGCAGGCTTAGTAGCAGAGACTTTCGGAAATTGGTTGGAAATCGAATATTTGTTTGTGAGAGAGGAATTGAGGGGACAAGGAATTGGTTCAAAACTATTGCAGCGAGCTGAAAATGAAGCCAAGAATCGAAACTGTCGTTTTGCTTTTGTGAATACTTACCAGTTTCAAGCGCCAGATTTTTATCTAAGTCATGGCTACAAGGAAGTCTTTACCTTGCAAGACTATCCCTACACAGGGCAAAGATACTATTATCAAAAAGATTTGTGACCTAGACTTCTTTCTTTTGGAGAGGAACTTAGCTAAGTATCAAAAAAGAACGAATACTCTTTATCATGTAAGATGATAGAGAGTTTTTTGTTAATAAAATCTTACAAAATGACATTTATATATTGCATTAAGTTAGATATATGGTATAATGTTTTTAAAAGAAGCGCAACTTTTTTAAAAATGTGAAGGAGGACTCTAGTGGCTAAAAATTTAAAATTAAAATTAGCTCGGGTAGAGCGTGATTTAACACAAGGGGAATTGGCAGAAGATGTAGGTGTTACTAGGCAGACTATAGGCTTGATTGAAGCTGGGAAATACAATCCCAGTCTCTCCCTCTGCCAGTCCATTTGCAGATGTTTAGGCAAAACTTTAGACCAACTATTTTGGGAGGAAGAAGATGAAAAATAGATTTTTTTATTATCAATTACTAGACGAAAGAGAAGAACAACTGATGAATAAAGCGGGGGCTGAAAGTTTCTATATCTCTATAGCTTTCTTGCTTTTATCTTATATGATTACAGTATTAGCACCAAGTCTTTTTAATCCGATAATGATTCTCATCATTATCATTATTGGAACTTCTTACTTTTTCGGCCGTGCTCGAGATTTGGGTGTGAACTACTATAGTCGTTTTCATTTTACGATTGGAGGGTGTTTGCTGGTAACTCTCGCTATTACGACTCTTTTGATGTTGCAGAATTATCAATTCAATATCGAAATTTATCAGCACAATCCTTTGAACGTTAAATACTTGTCTGCTTGGGTCATTACTTATCTGATTTACCTTCCTTGGGTTTTTATCGGCAATCTCGGCCTTAAAAGTTATGGCGAATGGGCTCAAAAAAAGTTTGAGCAAGATATGGATGAACTTGAGAATGGAGAATAGCTTGTTAGCTTTTTATCAATCTTGGTAAAATGTGTTATAATAGTACTAATTTATCGGACGGTGTGAAAGTGGTAGAATACGTTCATACCTTTGTAAAGTAGGAAGAAGGAAAACAGATGTATCCAGATGATAGTTTGACATTGCACACGGACTTGTACCAGATTAACATGATGCAAGTTTACTTTGACCAAGGGATTCACAATAAGAAGGCGGTTTTTGAGGTTTACTTCCGCCAGCAACCGTTTAATAACGGCTATGCGGTTTTTGCTGGTTTGGAAAGAATTGTACATTATCTTGAAGACTTACGCTTTTCAGATAGCGATATTGCCTACTTGGAGTCGCTTGGCTATCGTGGAGAATTCTTGGATTACCTACGAAATCTCAAGTTAGAACTAACGGTTCGTTCTGCTCAGGAAGGGGACTTGGTCTTTGCCAATGAACCGATTGTACAGGTTGAAGGCCCTCTTGCCCAATGTCAATTGGTCGAAACGGCTCTCTTAAACATCGTTAACTTTCAAACCTTGATAGCGACCAAGGCAGCACGTATTCGTTCAGTCATTGAAGATGAGCCTTTGATGGAATTCGGGACACGTCGTGCGCAAGAAATGGATGCGGCTATCTGGGGAACACGCGCAGCTGTGATTGGTGGCGCCAATGGTACTAGTAATGTGCGAGCAGGGAAACTCTTTGGCATTCCTGTCTTGGGTACTCATGCTCATGCCTTGGTACAGGTTTATGGAAACGACTATAAGGCCTTCAAGGCCTATGCTTCAACCCATCGTGACTGTGTCTTTCTAGTAGATACTTATGATACGTTGCGTATCGGTGTGCCGGCTGCTATTCAGGTAGCTCGTGAACTGGGAGACAAGATTAATTTTAAAGGCGTTCGTATCGACTCAGGGGATATAGCCTATATTTCCAAGAAAGTTCGCCAACAGTTAGATGAGGCTGGATATCCAGATGCCAAAATTTACGCTTCCAATGACCTAGATGAAAATACCATCCTTAACCTCAAAATGCAACACGCTAAGATTGATGTTTGGGGGGTGGGTACCAAGCTGATTACAGCCTATGATCAGCCAGCCCTTGGAGCGGTTTATAAGATTGTGGCTATCGAAGATGAAACTGGTAAGATGCGCAATACCATCAAGCTTTCAAGCAATGCTGAAAAAGTATCGACCCCAGGTAAGAAGCAGGTATGGCGCATTACTAGTCGTGAAAAAGGTAAGTCAGAAGGTGACTACATCACCTATGACGGTGTGGATGTTGCCAGCATGACAGAAATCAAAATGTTCCATCCGACCTATACTTACATTAAGAAGACCGTTCGAAACTTTGATGCTGTTCCTCTCTTGGTGGATATCTTTAAAGAAGGAACATTAGTTTACGATTTGCCTAGTTTGACTGACATTCAAGCCTATGCTCGTAAGGAATTTGACAAACTTTGGGATGAGTACAAACGGGTACTCAATCCGCAACACTATCCAGTGGATCTGGCGCGTGATATTTGGCAGGACAAAATGGACTTGATTGACAAGATGCGCAAAGAAGCTCTTGGTGAAGGAGAAGAAGAATGAGTTTGCAAGAGACCATTATCCAGCAACTGGGCGTCAAACCAGTGATTGATGCCCAGGAAGAAATTCGTCGTTCGATTGACTTCTTAAAAAGATACTTGAAAAAACATCCCTTCCTTAAAACCTTTGTACTAGGAATTTCTGGAGGACAAGACTCAACCTTGGCAGGGCGTTTGGCGCAATTAGCTATGGAAGAAATGCGAGCAGATACAGGAGATGACAGCTACCAATTTATCGCTGTCCGCCTGCCATATGGCGTGCAAGCTGATGAAGCAGATGCACAAAAAGCTCTCGCTTTCATCCAGCCAGATGTCAGCTTGGTTGTGAATATCAAGGAATCAGCTGATGCTATGACAGCTGCAGTCGAAGCGACAGGAAGTCCTGTTTCAGACTTTAACAAGGGCAATATTAAGGCTCGTAGTCGTATGATTGCTCAGTATGCGCTAGCAGGAGCACATAGCGGAGCTGTTATTGGGACAGACCACGCCGCGGAAAACATCACAGGTTTCTTTACCAAGTTTGGTGACGGTGGTGCGGATATTCTCCCTCTTTACCGACTCAATAAACGCCAAGGAAAACAACTCTTGCAGGAACTTGGTGCAGACCCAGCCCTTTATGAAAAAATCCCAACAGCAGATTTGGAAGAAGAAAAACCAGGTATTGCAGACGAAGTAGCCTTGGGAGTCACTTACAATGAAATTGATGACTACCTTGAAGGCAAAACCATCAGTCCAGAAGCCCAAGCAACTATCGAAAACTGGTGGCACAAAGGCCAACACAAACGCCACCTACCAATTACCGTATTTGATGACTTTTGGGAGTAAAAACCTCCAGTGGAGGTTTTTAGCCTCTCACCTTGAAATAAAAAAGTGAGAGTTAGACCTGTGGACCTTTTTACCCTGAGCCTGGAAATGAGAAAGCGAGGAAGGTCCGGGGGAACTTTTTAGCTTGAGCCTTAAGCTTAGAAAGCGAGGTAACATGATGAAAGCAATCGGTACGCAAATGTTACAGACAGACCGATTAATCTTGAGAAGATTTGTGGAGAGTGATGCGGAAGCCATGTTTCAAAATTGGGCTTCGTCTGCTGAGAATCTGACCTATGTCACCTGGGATCCTCATCCTGATGTTGAGGTGACTCGGAATTCGATTCGAAATTGGGTTGCATCCTATACTAATCCCAACTATTACAAATGGGCCATTTGTCTCAAAGAAAACCCTGAGCATGTGATAGGAGATATCAGCATCGTTGAGATGAATGAGACTGATTCAAGTTGTGAAATTGGGTATGTTTTAGGAAAAAACTTTTGGGGCCGTGGTATGATGACGGAGGCCTTGAAAGCTGTGTTAGACTTTTGTTTTACTCAAGCAGGTTTTCAAAAGGCAAGAGCTCGATATGCTAGTGTCAACCCAGCTTCAGGCCGTGTGATGGAGAAGGCTGGAATGTCCTATCTAAAAACTATTGCCAATGGTGTGGAGAGAAAAGATTACGTTGCGGACCTTATTTATTACCAGATAAGCAGGGAAGACAGGTGATTTTCTTTTCTGTAGCTACCAAAGTCAGACCTTGTCTGGCTTTTTTTGTGCCAGATTTCTAAATAAACTGATTAAATTCCTATTTTTCCCTATCATTGTCCCTGTTTTTTCTGGAGTTTTGGGGTTATAATAGTCCTATCAAATCAAAGAATGGAGGAAGGCAATGGATAATATAATCTTTTTTATCAGTGTTTTTCTTGCTGGAATTCTTTCCTTCTTTTCTCCTTGTATTTTACCCTTGTTGCCAGTCTATGCAGGAGTCTTATTGGATGATAAGAATGATGCTCAGGCTTCCAGCGGAAAATTTTCAATCTCAGTTGTAAGTTTATTGCGAACTCTGGCCTTTATAGCGGGGATTTCCTTTGTTTTTATCTTACTGGGTTATGGAGCTGGTTTTTTAGGCAATTTGCTGTATGCTTCTTGGTTTCAGTATGTGACGGGTGCGGTCATCATTCTCTTGGGCTTGCACCAGATGGAAGTCTTACATTTTCAGGGACTCTACAAGGAAAGAAGGCTACAACTACAGAGACAGGGGCAAAAGGGTAAGGGCTATAGTCAGGCATTTTTACTGGGGTTGACCTTCAGTTTTGCTTGGACGCCATGTGTAGGACCGGTTCTGGGCTCTGTTTTAGCCTTGGCGGCTTCAGGTGGTTCAGGTGCTTGGCAGGGAGCTGGTCTCATGTTGGTTTACACGCTGGGTTTGGCGCTACCATTTTTAGTTCTAGCTCTTGCCTCCAGCTATGTTTTGAAACATTTCCGAAAACTGCATCCTTACCTCGGAATCCTCAAAAAAGTGGGTGGTTTTCTCATTATCGTGATGGGAATCTTGGTGCTTTTGGGAAATGCTTCCATTTTGACTACATTATTTGAATAGAGAGGAAAAAGAAATGAAAAAATGGCAAACATGTCTCCTTGGAGTAGGCTCAATTTGTTGCTTGGCAGCCTGTTCGGCTAAAAACATGGCAGACGAGTCTACTATGAAGGAGCAAACCAAAACAGAACAAGTTAGTTCGAAAACTGCGACTAAAGGTCAGGAAGTCGCTGATTTTGAACTGACAGGTGTAGATGGCAAGACCTATCGTTTGTCTGATTACAAGGGCAAGAAAGTCTATCTCAAATTCTGGGCTTCTTGGTGTTCCATCTGTCTAGCCAGTCTTCCAGATACCGATGAAATCGCTAAGGATGCTGGTGATGACTATGTAGTTTTGACAGTGGTCTCTCCTGGTCACAAGGGGGAGCAATCTGAAGCGGACTTTAAGAATTGGTACAAGGGCTTGGATTATAAAAATTTTCCAGTTTTAATTGATCCATCAGGTAAACTCTTGGAAAGTTATGGTGTCCGTTCTTACCCCACTCAAGCCTTTATAGACAAGGAAGGCAAGCTGGTCAAAACGCAACCAGGTTTTATGGATAAGGATATGATTTTAAAAGAATTGAAAGAAATGGGGTAGAGAAAGGCTATGAATGATAAAGTAAAACTTTTTGTCTTGGCAGGGGTCATTCTCCTAGCCATAACCGGTTTCTATTTTCTATTGATGCGAAATGCAGGGCAGACAGATAGCTCGCAAATTGAGAAAGCATCAGTTAGCCAAGGAGGAAAAACAGTGAAAAAAACAGAAGTGAGTAAAGATGCAGACTTGCACGAAATTTATCTAGCTGGGGGATGTTTCTGGGGAGTGGAGGAATACTTCTCACGCGTGCCTGGAGTGACAGATGCTGTTTCAGGCTATGCAAATGGTAGAGGGGAAACAACCAAGTACGAATTGATTAACCAAACAGGACATGCGGAGACTGTCCATGTCACCTATGATGCTAATCAAATTTCTCTCAAAGAAATCCTGCTTCATTACTTCCGCATCATTAATCCAACCAGCAAAAATAAACAAGGGAATGATGTGGGGACCCAGTATCGTACCGGTGTTTATTACACAGATGACAAGGATTTGGAAGTAATCAACCAAGTCTTTGATGAGGTGGCTAAGAAATACGACCAACCTCTGGCAGTTGAAAAGGAGCCCTTGAAGAATTTTGTGGTGGCTGAGGACTATCACCAAGACTACCTCAAGAAAAATCCAAATGGCTACTGTCATATCAATGTTAATCAGGCTGCCTACCCCGTCATCGATGCCAGCAAATATCCTAAACCAAGTGATGAGGAATTGAAGAAGACCTTGTCACCTGAGGAGTATGCAGTTACCCAGAAAAATCAAACAGAACGAGCTTTTTCAAACCGCTACTGGGATAAATTTGAATCTGGTATCTATGTGGATGTGGCAACTGGCGAACCTCTCTTTTCATCAAAGGACAAGTTTGAGTCTGGTTGTGGCTGGCCTAGTTTCACCCAACCCATCAGTCCAGATGTTGCCACCTACAAGGAAGATAAGTCCTACAATATGACACGAATGGAAGTTCGGAGCCGAGTTGGAGATTCTCACCTTGGCCATGTCTTTACAGATGGGCCTCAGGACAAGGGTGGCTTGCGCTACTGTATCAATAGTCTCTCTATCCGCTTTATTCCTAAAGCCCAAATGGCAGAAAAAGGCTATGCCTATTTACTAGATTATGTTGATTAAGAAGTCTTTCCTAAGCAGTTAGTGGAGAATTTTGCTATACTGATACTAGTAAGTGACAAAGGAGCAGAGCATGACCTACACAATCTTAATCGTAGAGGATGAATATCTAGTAAGACAAGGCTTGACCAAGTTGGTCAATGTAGCAGCCTACGATATGGAAATCATCGGTCAGGCCGAAAATGGAAGGCAGGCTTGGGACTTGATCCAAAAGCAGGTGCCAGATATCATTTTAACTGATATCAATATGCCTCAGCTAAATGGCATCCAGTTGGCCAGGCTGGTCCGAGAAACCTATCCCCAGGTGCATTTGGTATTTTTGACGGGTTACGATGACTTTGATTATGCCTTGTCTGCTGTCAAACTCGGTGTAGATGATTACCTGCTCAAACCCTTTTCTCGTCAGGATATTGAGGAAATGTTGGGGAAAATCAAGCAAAAACTAGACAAGGAAGAAAAAGAAGAGCAGTTACAAGATTTATTAACCGATAAGTTTGAGGGAAATATTGCTCAGAAGATCCAGTCTCATCTGGCTGATAGTCAGTTTAGTTTGAAGTCTTTGGCCAGTGACCTAGGTTTTAGTCCGACTTATTTGAGTTCCTTGATTAAGAAAGAGTTGGGCCTACCTTTTCAGGATTACCTGGTGAGAGAGCGTGTCAAACAAGCCAAGCTCTTGCTTCTGACCTCAGATTTAAAGATTTATGAGATAGCCGAAAAGGTTGGTTTTGAAGATATGAACTACTTTACCCAACGCTTTAAACAGATTGCAGGTGTGACACCTCGTCAGTTTAAGAAGGGAGAAGGTCGATGAAGCGTTCTTCTCTCCTAGTCAGAATGGTTATTTCCATCTTTCTGGTCTTTCTCATTCTCCTAGCTCTGGTTGGGACTTTCTACTATCAATCTAGTTCATCAGCTATTGAGGCTACTATTGAGGGTAATAGCCAAACGACCATTAGCCAAACTAGCCACTTTATTCAGTCTTATATCAAAAAATTAGAAACCACCTCTACCAGTTTGACCCAGCAGAAGGATGTCTTAGCCTATGCTGAGAATCCTAACCAAGACCAGGTCAAGGGAATCCGAGATCTGTTTTTGACCATCTTAAAGGCAGACCAGGACTTGAAAACGGTGGTACTGGTCACCAAATCCGGTCAGGTTATTTCTACAGATGACAGTGTGCAGATGAAAACCTCCTCAGATATGATGGCTGAGGATTGGTACCAAAAGGCTATTCATCAGGGAGCTAAGCCAGTTTTAACCCCAGCTCGTAAATCAGATAGTCAATGGGTCATTTCTGTCACTCAAGAACTTGTTGATGCAGAGGGGGCCAATCTTGGCGTACTTCGTTTGGATATTTCCTATGAAACTCTGGAAGCCTATCTCAACCAACTCCAGTTGGGCCAGCAGGGCTTTGCCTTTATCATCAATGAAAACCATGAATTTGTATACCATCCTAAACGTACTGTCTATAGCTCAGCGAGTGAAATGGAGGCCATGAAACCCTTCATTGAGACGGGGCAGGGCTATACGCTGGATCACCAATCATACGTCAGTCAGGAACAGATTGCAGGGACTGATTGGACGGTTATAGGAGTGTCTTCGTTGGAGAAGTTAGACCAGGTTCGGAGTCAACTCATGTGGACCTTGCTTGGTGCTAGTACCTTATCTCTTCTTGCCTGTCTCTGCTTGGTGTGGTTCAGTCTCAAACGCTGGATTGCCCCTTTGAAGGATCTGAGAGAAACCATGTTGAAAATTGCTTCTGGTACACAAAATCTTCGTGCTAAAGAAGCTGGTGCCTATGAACTGAGAGAAGTGACTCGCCAGTTTAATGCCATGTTGGATCAGATTGATCAGCTGATGGCAGATGTGCGCAGGCAGGAAGAAGCGACCCGGCAGTATGAACTTCAAGCCCTGTCGAGCCAGATTAACCCCCACTTTCTCTATAACACCTTGGACACTATCATCTGGATGGCTGAGTTTCAGGATAGTCAGCGAGTGGTTCAGGTGACCAAGTCTTTGGCAACCTATTTCCGCTTGGCGCTCAATCAAGGCAAGGATTTGATTTCTCTTTCTGATGAAATCAATCATGTCCGCCAGTACCTCTTTATCCAAAAACAACGCTATGGGGATAAGCTGGAGTATGAGATTGATGAAGATCCTGCTTTTGGTAACCTAGTCTTACCCAAGTTGGTGTTGCAACCTCTTGTAGAAAATGCTCTTTACCATGGCATCAAGGAGAAGGAAGGTCAGGGTCATATTAAAGTTTCTGTTCAGAGACAGGATACAGGGCTTGTCATCCGCATTGAGGATGATGGTGTTGGTTTCCAAGCTGCTGGCGATAGTAGTCAAAGTCAGCTCAAACGTGGGGGAGTTGGTCTTCAAAATGTCGACCAACGACTCAAACTTCATTTTGGAGACAATTATCAGATGAAGATCAATTCTGTACCTTCAAAAGGGACGATAGTTGAAATATACATTAATAAAATAGTAATTAGCTAACTCCCAGTCTATTCTGGGAGTTTTGCTTTTAAAATTCAGAATGATTAGTTGGCCTTGATAAAATCAGTAAAAAAAGATATGATAGATAGTGACAAAAGAGGTATCAAGTATGAAGGAAAAAGACATTCAAAGAGAAACAAGCCAGATTGTAAAAGATGTATTAGAAAAGGCCAATTTGAAGCAAGGATCTATCTTTGTTTTGGGCCTTTCTTCTAGTGAAGTGATAGGTGGTCAGATTGGCAAGGAATCCAGTCAAGAAATTGGCGAAATCATTGTGAAGACCATCCTAGATATCCTAGAGGAAAAAGGAATTCATCTAGCTGTTCAAGGTTGTGAACATGTCAATCGGGCTCTCGTTGTTGAACGTCAGGTTGCAGAGCAGTTTGGTCTGGAAATCGTCAGTGTCCTTCCTACTCTTCATGCAGGAGGTTCGGGTCAATTGGCAGCCTTCAAGTTTATGCAGGATCCAGTTGAGGTTGAATTTATCAAGGCCCATGCTGGATTGGATATTGGGGACACTGCAATTGGCATGCATGTCAAGCATGTTCAGGTTCCGATTCGCCCTCTTTTGAGAGAAATTGGGCATGCCCATGTAACGGCTCTTGCTAGTCGTCCAAAATTAATCGGAGGTGCGCGTGCGCAGTATCCACAAGATTCTATCAGAAAGTCGTGAGAATGAAAAAGACAAAACAACAACTAGAAAAAATTACCAAATATTCGATTCGTAAGCTCACTGTTGGGGTAGGTCCTGTAGCTATCGGGGCCTTCCTTTTTGGTGCCAGTACCCTTTTAGTAGATAAGGTGCAAGCCAATGAAATTGGTGGTGTTCATAGTGTGCATTACCGTTATCTGGCGGAGCAGGAATTGACCGAGTCTGAAAAAGCCTTGATTCACCATGAGGTTCCTACAGAATTTCAAGATGAAGATATTATTTATGTAGTTTATCGCAAGAAGGAGACTAACAGTCAACAACTTCCATACACAGGAAGTAAGGAGCTTGCTTTGGCAGGTCTTGGGTTGGCAACAGCCTCACTAGCGGTTTTATTAGTTTCCAAGAAACACCGTAGTAAAGTACTTGGTATTCTGTTAATTAGCTCTATCGGCGTCAGCAATTTTGTACCTTTTACTGCCTTTACATTTGAAAATAAAGAGTTACTTTCGTATAACCAAACTATTTCTGCATCTACCCATGAAGGTTTGGCTAAAGGTGTTATTCATATTGAAGGATATGAGTATGTTGGTTACTTTAAAGAATCAAAATCTAGTACCAATACAAGCAGTAAAAAAGGTGAGTCGGTAGTTGAAGAACCACAGACGGAATATACAGGCAAGATTGAAGCTAAAGGCACTCAGGAACCAGGCAAAGAGGGAGAGTCCTTAGTTCAAGAGCCACAGTCAGAATATACAGGCAAGATTGAAGCTAAAGGTACTCAGGAACCAGGCAAAGAGGGAGAGTCCTTAGTTCAAGAGCCACAGTCAGAAT